>JAYUAL010000414.1:0-17410 GCA_043741355.1 Gemmatimonadales bacterium
GACCCACAGCGTGGTGTTCACCGTGGAGGACCAGGGCCCCGGTATCAGCGCCAGCGAGGTCGAATCTATTTTCGACGTATACGTCACCAGCGCGGGAGAGGAGCGCCTTGGCCACGGCCTTGGACTCCCCCTGTCGCGGCGTCTGGCCCGGCTGCTGGGGGGTGATCTGCAGGCAGCCGTGCGCCCGGGAGCGGGAGGGCTGTTCGTGCTCCGAGTGCCCGCGGTCGAAGATTAATCTATGAACTTGTCTTCACAGACGTTTGGGCGGAAATTACAGTCTGACCTCGTAGGTTGACACCATGAAAGTGCTTCTCGTGGAGGACGACCGGAAGGTCGCCGGCTTCATCGAGCAGGGTCTCAAGGAGGAGGGGTACATCGTGGACGCGGCCGCCGACGGGGAAGAGGCGACCATGCTGGCGCACGTCTACGAGTACGACATGATCCTCCTCGACGTCATGCTCCCCAAGAAGAACGGCTTCCAGGTCGCCATGGAGCTGCGCCGGGAGGGCCGCAAGACCCCGATCCTGATGTTGACTTCCCGGGATGCCGTCGAAGACGTGGTCCGCGGACTGGATGCGGGCGCCGACGACTACCTGGCTAAGCCCTTCCGATTCGAGGAGCTGCTGGCGCGGATCCGCGCGCTCTCGCGGCGGGGCGGGGCGGAACGGATGGAGGTCCTTCGCTACGGGGACATCATGCTCGACCGTCTCCGGCACATCGCCTCGGTCGCCTCCCACCCGCTCGATCTGACCGCCAAGGAATTTCAGCTGCTTGAGTATTTTCTCCTCCGCCCGGAGGAGGTGGTCCGGCGCACTACGCTGCTGGAAAAAGTCTGGGACATGCATTTCGATCCGGAGAGCAACGTGGTAGACGTGCACGTCGGAAACCTCCGTCGCAAGCTGGCGACGCGTACCTCGACCGAACGAATCGAGACCGTGCGGGGCGTGGGGTTCTCCCTGCGGCGCGCCCCGCAAACCGAGCCGGTGCCCCGCACGCCTCCCCCCTGAGCTCGCTGGTCGGAAGCCCCCCATAACCCTGGATCCCGGTACGCCGCTATATTTCCTCCGGGGGCACCATGAAACCTGGTACGAAATTTCTGCTCGGCGCGCTAGTCATCGTGGCGGGCGTGACCGGCCTCATCGTCACCGGCGTCAAGGAAACCGGGGTCTATTTCCTGACCCCGACCCAGCTGGTCGACCGGACCCGGACCGATCCCACCTTCCACGACGTCGGTCTCAAGGTCGGAGCCAAGGTGGTTCCGGGGTCGGTTCGCCGGGCGGCCCGAACCATCGATTTCCGGGTCACCGACGGCACCAGCGAGTTCCCGGTCACCTATACCGGAATCGTTCCGGACACCTTCACCGATGCCAGCAACATCGAGGTGATCGTGGAAGGGAAGTACGGACGCGATGGCGTGTTCCACGCGACCGAAGTGCTGGCCAAGTGCGGCTCGCGCTATGAGGCGGTCATCCAGCAGTCGAAGAAGGCGTAGTGACTCTTCTCGGACAATTCAGTCTCTGGCTGGCTCTCTTCACCGCGCTATGGGGAGCCGGCGTGGCGTTCGCCGGGCGCTGGAAACACCGGCCCGACCTCACCGCCACGGTCACCCGCTCCACGTACGCGCTCTGTGCGGCCCTGCTGGTGGCGGCGCTCTGCCTCTGGAAGGGGCTGATCTCCCACGACTTCAACATCGAGTACGTGGCGCAGTACACCTCGCGGAATCTCCCCGGCTCTTATGTCTTCGCGGCGTTCTGGGCCGGCCAGAAGGGGAGCCTGCTCTTCTGGGCCACCATTCTGGCGATATTCGGCGCCATCGCGCAGACCGTCACCAGCCGCCGGCACGAGGCGCTGCTGCCCTACGTCGCGGGCGTCACCAACGTGGTGGTGGCGTTCTTCGTGCTCACGATGCTGTTCTCGGCCAATCCATTCGACCGGCTGGCCTTTACGCCGGAAGACGGCCGGGGGCTGAATCCGCAGCTCCAGAACCCCGGGATGACCATCCACCCGCCGATGCTCTACCTGGGTTACATCAGCATCACCATTCCCTTCGCCTTCGCGGTGGCCTCGCTGCTCTCCCGGCGGCTCGATACCGGCTGGATCCACGCGATGCGGAAGTGGACCATCCTGTCGTGGTTGTTCCTCTCGGCCGGCATCACGCTCGGCATGTGGTGGGCCTACGTCGAGCTGGGCTGGGGCGGCGTCTGGGCCTGGGATCCGGTGGAGAACGCGAGCCTGCTGCCGTGGCTCACGATGACCGCGTTTCTGCATTCGGTGATGATCCAGGAAAAGCGGGGCATGCTCAAGCGATGGAACGTGGGGCTGGTGGTCGCGTCGTTCCTGCTCAGCATTTTCGGGACATTCATCACCCGGAGCGGCGTGATCGCGAGCGTGCACAGCTTCACCCAGTCGAGCGTTGGCTATTTCTTCCTCGGGTTCCTGCTGGTGGCGGGCATCCTTTCGTTCGCCTTGTTGTACGCCCGCTGGCCGCTGCTCGAGCCGGAGGCGCGGCTCGAGTCGATGGCGAGTCGCGAGGCGGCGTTCCTGTTCAACAATCTCGCGTTCGTGGGCATCGCGTTCTCGGTGCTGTGGGGAACCCTCTTCCCCATCCTCTCGGAGGCGGTGCGCGGCACCAAGATTACCGTCGGCCCGCCCTTCTTCAACCGGGTCAACGTGCCGCTGGGGCTTTTTCTGGTGGCGTTGACCGGAATCGGCCCGCTCATCGCGTGGCGCAAGGCGAGCGCCGCGAATCTCCGCCGCCAGTTCGTGGCGCCGGTGGTGGCGGGACTGGTCGTGCTGGCGGCGCTCCTCGCGACCGGCATCCGCGACGGCTGGGCCCTCACCGCGTGGGCCCTGGCGGGCTTCGTGATCGGCACCGTGGGGCAGGAATTCTGGCGAGGGGTGCGGGCCCGGCACCGGATGCAGGGCGAACCGGCCTTGGTGGCGCTCTCGCATCTGATTTCCCGGAACCGGCGGCGCTACGGCGGCTACATCGTGCACCTGGGGATCATCACCTACATCATTGCCTTTGCCGGCATGGCCTTCAAGATCACCCGCGAAATCACGCTCTCGCCGGGCGAGAGCGCCGAAATCAGGAGTCCCTTCGGGCACGTCTATCAGCTCACCCACCTGGGCGTCTCGCAGTATCCTCAGCTCAACCGGTTCGTCTCCGCGGCGTCGCTCGCGGTGAAAAAGGACGGGCGGCCCGCGGGGCGCCTCACCTCGGAGAAACGGCAGCACCTCGACAGCTTCGGCCGGAACACGTTCGAACCCTCCACCGAGGTGGGCATCCGGAGCAACCTGCAGGAGGATTTGTACGTGGTGTACGCCGGGTCGGTGGAGGGAACCGAGCGCGCCACCTACGCGATCACCGTGAATCCGCTGGTGATGTGGGTGTGGATCGGCGCGGGGATCCTGATTACCGGCGGCCTCATCACCATGTGGCCCGGCGGACCGGCGGTCTCGTCGCGCCGGCGGGGCGAGGTCCAGGAGGGTTATCACGCCCCGCTGGCGGGTGTGGGGACCGGCTGATGAGGCGCCGCGAGCTGATTCGGTGCGGGGCGCTGGGCGCAGCCGCGCTCGCTATTGGCGCGGGGCGCGGGGCGGGGCAGACGCCGGCCCCGGATTCAGCCGCGGCCGATCCGCTCTACCGGCCCGATGTGGTGCAGCAGCGGAGTGCGGCCACGGCCTCGGACAACGATCCGGTGGTGAGGGACCTGGAGCACCGCCTCAAATGCACCTGCGGCTGCAACCTCGACATTTATACCTGCCGGACCACCGACTTCACCTGCACTTACTCTCCGGCGCTCCATAAGGAAGTCCTGGATCTTCGCGCGGCGGGGAAGCCGCCCGAGGACGTGATGGCCGCCTTGGTCGGGAAATACGGCGAGCAGATCCTGATGGCGCCGCCGCCCCGCGGGTTCAACCTGGCCGGCTACCTGGTTCCGGGAGCTTTGGTGGCGCTAGTCGGCTCGGCGCTGGCTCTGGTGCTGGTACGGCGGAGCCGCCGCGTGGCGGCAGTTGGGGCAGCGCCCACCGATGGAGCGGCGGGGCCCGCTGAACCCAGCGTCGAAGACCGCGAGCGGCTCCGCCGAGCCCTGAGCCGAGTGCAGGACTGATGGCCCTCGAAGTGGTTGGGGCGCTCCTGGTCGGCGCCCTGGTCCTGTGGCTGGTGTTCTCTCCGATGCTCTCACGGGGTCTGGAAGGCCGGATGCCGCCGGAACCGGTGGCCGATGAGGAGACCAGGAGCGGAATCGCGTTGCTCGCGCTGAAGGAGATCGAGTTTGACCGGGCCACCGGCAAGCTCTCGGACGACGACTATGCAATGCTGAAGGAGCGCTACAGCAAGGAGGCGCTCTCCGCGCTGGACCAGGACGGCCTCGAGTGGGGTGGAGAGGCGGCGAGCACCGATCCGGAGACGCTGATTGCCGCTCGACTCCATCAGCTTCGCTCCGCTCGCGGTGCCGGAACGGTGCCGCCGCCTCCCTGCCCATCCTGCGGCCCCCGCCCGGAGCCGGACGCGCTGTTTTGCTCCTCCTGCAGCCGTTCGCTCAGTCCGGCGTTCTGCGTATCCTGCGGCTCCGCCCTTGGGGCAGACCGCCGCTTCTGCACCGCTTGCGGGAGCCGGGTGGCGGCGTGACGGTGAGCGGGAGCCGGTGATACTCCGATTCACCGCTCCCCGCTCACAGTCTGTAACTCAGCCCCGCCTGCAGCGTTCGCCGCCAGGTACTTCGCAATCGGAATCCCTCCGGCAGGTCCTCGACCTGAAACGGGGAGCCCGGGGTGTATCCGAGCTCCCCGTCGATGCTTGCCATGAGTGCGCCGGTGAGCGCGAACTCGAGCGCGAGCCCGGCCTGAGGGCCCAGCAGGGTGCGGTTCGGGGTGCCCGGCGCCGACCAGCGCTCCAGCGTCAGGCCGAGCGAAGACCGCAGTGCCGGGCCGCCGCGGAGCCGAGCGATTCGGGTGCCCACCGAGGCGGTGAAGCTCAGCAGGTTAAAGGCGCTTTCCGCCACGATGAGCACGCTTGTGACGTCGCCGCCGTTCGGCACCCCGCGGAACCCCAGCCCCGGCTGTCCGTATTTCGCGGACACCCCGACCCGGATTCGCTCGCGGCCATAGGTCAGACTGACTCCGCCCATGGTGGGGCGATAGGGCCGGAACACGAGGCTTGCGCCCGATTCGTCGGTACCGGCGGCGGCTCCGTTGAAGGTGGATGTTCCGAGCGTGAGCCCAACCCTCCACGCCCCGCCACGGTTGGGCGGGGTTGCCTGGGCCCCCGCCGGCGTCGTCATGACCAGGGGTACCAGCAGTACCGATCTGAGCAGCACTCTCATCGGGATTCTCCTAGCGCATTTCGAGCCGGATGGCTCCGTTGGTGACGGTGTTCTCGCCTCTTACGATCCAGTTTGCGCCCGGGAAGTATGTCTGGGCCGCCACATCTTCCATCGCATTGCCGACGACATCGTCCTGCGTGGTAATCACCGACCAGACGGTCTTGAGGAGCTGAAACAGGATGAAAGCCTTCTTGAAGGACTTGATCGAGAGGAGCGTGGTATCCTTGCCACCGGTCAGGTCTCCATAGCTCGTCGCGATCTGCTGGAACATCCTGGCTACTCGACCCGAGTCGGTCTTGATGACGCAGGCCCCGTCATCGTCTTCTACCACGAACACCCGCACTGCCTGCCCGGGGTGCTGCGCCTTGTAGCTGTCGAGCTGGGTCTGGCTGAACAGGAGCACCGAACCGCTCCATTCCTTGTCGTTCTGGTCGAACTGGTAGGGCATTCCAGCCTTTTCCCCGGCGCACTGGTAGCTCTTCATCGCGCTGGAGTACCCATCCTGCCCCAGGATGTGCACCTCAAACTCGGGGTCTCCCTTCAACCAACCCTCAAATGTCTCGTTGTACTTCGCGTAAGTCATATACAAACCAGGGCTTACCAGGGATGCACCGCCGCCGGTTCCGCTCCCCCCGCCCCCGATAAATCCGCCGCCATCGGGATCGGTGTCGCAGGTCAGGCACCCGTTGAAGGAGGCCATTGCCGCCTCGTGAAAGCGCGACTCGGCCCGACCCAGCGCGATGACCGGGGTGCTGGGCGGTCGGCCGGCATCGAGGAGATGGCGGCCGCCCCGAAGATCGAAAGCAACCGGCCGATCTTCGTCGCGCTCCGCGGTGGCCACCAGGACGTCGCCGTCTCCCTCCCAACGCCTCCGGTGTTCCCGCACCGGAAGGTAGATCTCGATCGGGGGGGAAGCGTCCAGGTCTGCGTCTATCTCCGCCTGGGGTACTGCCGACAAGGAGGCCAGCCGGAACCGCGCCGCTCCGGAATTCCCGTCCAGGAACCGCTGCAGGTGCACCTTGCCCTCGAGCTCGGCGCTGTTTCGGAGCGCGCGGGCCACCATCGCGCGGAAGTCGTCGTTCCGGAGCGCAATCGCAAGGCGGCGCGCCAGCCGCTCGTTGCGGGCCTGCTGCACCGACACGGCCGCGGAGAACGCGGCCGGAGGAGCCGGGCCGGGCTCCACCGGCGTGGTCCGGTCGGCGCAGGCGGCAGTGACGAGCAGCAGGGCCACCAGGGCCGCGCGATGGGCGAGTGGAGACATGAATCCCTCCTTGGGCGTGGGGCCGTCCGGCGCCGGGGTGGCTCGGTTACGGCGCCGCCAAGGTGGGGCGGTGGATGAGTGGAGTTGGGACCGGCATCGCGCGCGCCGGTACCGAAAACTGGGAGCGGTGCTAGACCTCGATGGCCGCCAGACGCTTGAGTCCCAGCTGGAGCGGGATGACAATGGCGAGGGCGCAGATGCCCACGACCGCAATCATCGAGAAAATCACCGAGGCCGGCGGCGCGGCCGGCTCACCGAGCTGCCAGGTACGGAGCTGCTGCGCCACCGGGACCGACTCCACCATGATGATCACGGTGAGCAGGCTCACCGCGGCCATCATGAAGACCAGTCCGCCGAAGCTGGTCGGGATCTGGGCCGCGTTCTCGGTGTCGAACTGCGGATAGAGCACGCCCATGCCGAGCGCCAGCGCGCCGACCGCCAGCGTATAGCAGACGGTGGTGACCAGGCTCACCACCATCATGAACGGGGGCGCCTGGAGAATCTGGTTGGTCAGGATGCCGATGATCAGCGCCAGCACCAGGAGTGGCAGCGTGCCGACCCAGTACTTGCTCCAGAGCATCGCCCGGAGGTCGAGCGGGCTCGAGCGGAGCAGCCAGAGCTGGCGCCCTTCGAGCGAAATCGAAGGAAAGATGAACCGGGCCGCGATCGCCGAGAGGACGAACCCGCCCAGGCCCTGGTTGAGGAACACCACCAGGGTGACCAGCACGTAGGGCACCTTCTCGCCGGTGTAGAGCGGGAGGGAGCGGATATTGAAGATGTACACCAGCAGCAGGACCGCCAGCAGGATGAGCTGGCTCCACTGGGTGGCGTCGCGGAAGAACACCCGCAAATCCTTGAGCACGAACTCGCGCTTGGTGACGCTCAGCCCGAACAGCAGCCGCGTCCCCACCCGCTGCCAGCCGGCGCGGCTGGTTCCCGAATTGGCCCCCTCCTGCGACTTGGTGAAGCCCGGCATGTAGAGCCGGCGGTGCAGCGACGCGCCGATCACGATGAAGGCCCCGGCGGTGGTCCAGAGCAGGATGACGGGCAGCGGGTCCCCGATACGCAACAGCCAATTCATGAGGGCGCCGGAGGCCCACTCACTGGGAAGCAGCGGATGGCTGGGCGCCCGGAGCAGCGCGATGAACTGCATGAGGTTCTGATACCCCTCCGGCCGGGCGAGCTGCTCGGGCCGCAGTAATCGCAGGAACAACACCAGGGCACCGCCGGAGGCGAGCGCCAGGAGGCTCAACAGGTCTCGGGCCCGCCGGGCCGGGAAGACGTTCACCAGCACCAGCGTGAGCACCGAGCCGATGACGGTGGGCAGCAGGAAGAACGGCAGCAGGACTCCCAGCGCCACCAGCGGGAACAACGGCCCGCCGTCGAACACGATGCCGTAGGCGGTGAGAAACGGCACCACCATCAGTACCACCATCCAGGACGAATGCACCATCGTCTCGCCCAGTTTGGCCAGGTAGAGCCAGATCCAGTCCACCGGCGCCGCGACCAGCATGTCGAGATCCTTCGCCAGGAAGAACGTCGAGAGCGCGGTGACGAGATTGGAGAGCAGCAGGATGGCCGTGAAGGCGAGCAGCGCCACCGCCAGCATCTTGCCCGCCATCAGCGGGCCGATTTCTTCCACGTTCTTGATGTAGCGGAGAATCCGGTATGAAACCCCGAAGAGCGCGGCCCAGAAGAACCCCCCGAGGATCAGAAGGAGCAGCGCTCGCGCGCCCCTGCCGGGACGCTGTTTGGTGACCCGGGCGCGAAAGCTCTGCCATTTGGGACGGAGAATGGCGAGGACGCCGGCGGACCGGCGGATCGCCTCAGCGTTGGAAGAGATCGCTGAGTTCATGCTCGGACAACCCGCCGGTGAGCTTGAGGAAGAGCTCCTCGAGCGACGCATCGCCGGACGAGGTCTGGGAGCGGAGCTCGTCCATGGTGCCCGACACCGCGACCTGCCCGCCCTGCACGATCGCGATCCGGTCGCACATCGCCTCCGCGATTTCCAGGGTGTGCGTGCTCATCAGGACGGTGCCGCCGGCGCCCACGAATTCCCGCAGCAGGTCCTTGAGCAGGCGGGCGCTCTTCGGATCGAGACCCACCATCGGCTCGTCGACCACGATGACCTCGGGACGGTGCACCAGCGCGCTCGAGATGATCAGCTTCTGGCGCATCCCATGGCTGTACGACTCGGTCAGCTCGTCCTTCCACGGCCCCAGCTCGAACAGCTCCAGCAGCTCGTCTACCCGGCGTTCGATTTCGGCGCCGCCCTGACCGTACAATCCGGCGACGAAACGGAGGAATTCCGCACCGGTCAGTTTGTCGTAGACGAAGGGGCGATCCGGGATGAAGCCGAGGCGGCTCTTGGCCACCAGCGGATTCTGTTGGATGTCGATCCCCGCGATTTTCACGGTGCCCGAGGTGGGCTGCAGAATGCCCGCGATCATCCGCATGGTGGTGGTTTTCCCGGCCCCGTTGGGGCCGAGCAGGCCGTAGAGCTCGCCTCTCGGAATCGTGAGATTGATTCCATCCACCGCGGTGAAGCGCCCGTACCGCTTGGTGAGGTTGGTCAGCTCGATCATAAGGGTCTCCGAATCGGCAAAAAGCGCGCCGAGGCGGTCACGGGGAGCAGATCCATGGGATGGCTCCGCTCGCCGACTGCAAGCCGGACCAGGGAGGCCGAAGCGGGGAAATGCCCGTAAGTCGGGTCTGCGGCTACCCATCCGCCGATCCACAGCTCGGTCCAGGCGTGCCCGAAGCTCCCGGTTGGCAGCACGGCGAGCCCGGTCACGACCCGGGCCGGAATCCCGCTCACCCGCGCCAATGTAGCCAGCAGCCGCGCCTTGCCATCGGCATTGCCGCGCCGGGTCCGCAGCGCCTGGCCTGCGGTGGCGGAGGCGCTCTCGGCGCCGTCGGTGGCGATTTGGCGCGCCACCCACAGGGTGAGTCCCTCGGCGCTGTCTCGCGCCGAGCCCGCACCGGCCACCGCGCGACCCGCTGCCGCGGCCATCCCGGGATCCCGCACCGGGATGTCCCAGGATGGACCCAGCGAAGAGCGCGCCTCGCGGATGCTGTGCTGCACGGTATCGGGCGGTGTGTCGCGGTACACGATCACGGTGTCTCCCCGCACCCGCTGGCGACCGCCGGCGAGCGCATGGGACTGGCCCGAGACCACCACGCCGCTGCCCGGCGTGGTGAGGAATGCCTGCTCGGCGGCCGCGGTATCGGGCGCCGCTTTGGAGGCGGTCAGCGCGATCATGCCGGGAATTGCGCGTCGCCAGCCGGATTGCTCGCCGCCCCTGGCGTGGCGGTAGTTGTTGCGGACAATTTCGAAGGCCGAACGAATCAGCGTCAGCCCGCCCGCCGTTTCCTGGAGAAGCAGGGCGCCGGTTTCGTCGACCCAGGAAACGGTCGTCGCGCCGGTCGCATCGTGCTCCAGCCGCCAGCCGCGGACCGTGTCGGTCGTAGCGGGGACCCACTCCTCCCGTGCCGGGTCCCATTTCGCGCTGTCGGGCACGACGAATGTGGATTCGGCGGTCACCTTGACGATGACGGACCGGGTGCCGGAGCTTCCCAGATCCAGCAGCGGCACCACGAACCGGCCGCCGGTGTGCAGCTGGCCTCCGAACGCCGCGCGATAGGAGAGCATCACCGGCAGCATCGCGTCGCGCGGAAGGCGGATCCTCGTTCGGGCCCGGACCCCGTTGGGTCCTTCGCTGTTGGAGAGTGCAAGGATCGAATCGGCCCCGAAATCGCCCTCGAGTTTTTCCCGTTCGCCCACGCCGTAGACGGTGCGGGTGAACTGGCGCAGCCGGAGCGAGCGGGTGAGAGCGTACTCCGAACCGCGGGCCAGCTGCCCGGTGCTGTCGCCCAGCGGCAAATCGATCACCATCAGCTCGGTGAGCCGCACCCCGTCCACCAGCGTGTCCACCGAGAGGTTGAGCTGGCCGACCTGGTGGGTGCCGGCGTACACCGCGTAGTACTGCGCTCCGGGCGCGAGCTTCCGGGTCCGGAGCGCGGTATCGGCCGCGTCGCCCTGGGAAAACTGCCGCCGCGCCAGCCAGGCGAGCGCCACGGCCCATCCCAGCAGCACCAGGCGGCCGATGTTTCTGCGGTTGAGGCCGATTTCCATCAGCTGATCCCCGCCTCGCGCGCCTTCTTGTGCATCGCCATTGCCTGCTCGGTGCGGCCGAGGCGATCCAGCAGGCGGCCCATCAGCTTGTAGGTGCGGGGAAGCCCGGGTGCGAGCGCGGCGGCCCGCTCGAGCACGGCCAGCGCCCCGGAAAGGTCGCCTTGGGCTTCGAGGGCTTCTCCGAGGTAGTAGGTGGCGTCGGGATCGTCGGGCGCGTACCGGAGCGATTCGCGCAGCGTGGCACTGGCATCGCCGCCGCGGCCCCGTCGCAACAGGGCCAGGCCGAGGTGAAAGTGGGCCGGCGCGTGGGCCGGATTCCGCCGAATCGCGTCGCGGAGGTCCTGTTCGGCTTCGGCGGTACGGCCGCGGCGGGACAGAATGGCGCCCCGTTGCACCAGCACCGGAACCGGCTGCGCCGCGTGGGTGAGCGCGAGGGTGAGCTCCGTGAGCGCCGCCTCGGCGTCATCGCCCTCGTCGAGCAGCTCGGCCAGCAGGGTGCGCACCAACGCGTCGGTCGGGGCCTCCTCCAGATACCGGCGAATCAGGAGCAGCGCGTCGAGGCGTCGGCCCGCCGCCACCAGGTCGCGCGCTCGGCGCGGCACCCGGCTGCTCTCCGGCTCATCCGGAACCTGCCCGCCCTGCAGGGCGAGTCCCGGCACGTCGGCCCCGAAAGGACGAAGCCACGCCAGCTCGTCGACTACGGGCTCGATGGGGTCCCCTTCGAGGTCGGCCCGATCGAACCCCTCGAGCGCGGCCTCGTCGGGCTCGGGGGACCGGGAGTTACGGAGCCGTCGCATGGCCGAAAGGTAAGAGGTGCGAGGGGCGAAGGGAGAGGGCACAGTTGAATGCCGCCTCGCTTCCCGGTATTTTTGGCTTCTTATGCCCCAGGAATTCCTCCGGGTTCGCGGTGCGCGCGAGCACAACCTCAAAAACATCTCCGTCGCGCTGCCGCGCAATGCACTGACCGTCATCACCGGACTCTCCGGTTCCGGCAAGTCCTCGCTGGCCTTCGACACGATTTACGCGGAAGGTCAGCGCCGCTACGTCGAATCGCTCTCCGCCTACGCCCGCCAGTTCCTCGGGCTGATGGAGAAGCCCGACGTGGACGGGATCGAGGGGCTCTCTCCCGCCATTTCGATCGAGCAGAAATCGACCGGGCACAATCCCCGGTCGACCGTCGGCACCGTCACCGAGATCTACGACTACATGCGGCTCCTCTGGGCCCGCGCCGGGGTGCCGCACTGTCCCAATGACGGCAGTCCGGTCTCCCGCCAGAGCGCGGCTCAGATCACCGACATCATCCTGGCCTGGCCCGAGGGAACCCGGATCGAGATCCTGGGGCCGATGGTGCGGGGCAGGAAAGGCGAATTCCGCGAAGTGTTCGAAGATCTCCGGAAGCGTGGCTTTGTGCGGGTCCGGGTGGATGGAGAAACCTACGACCTGGGCTCGGTGCCGACGCTGCACCGGCGGCACAACCACGACGTGGCGGTGGTAGTAGACCGGCTGGTGGTCCGGCCGGAGGACCGGAGCCGGCTCACCGACTCGGTCGAGACGGCGCTCAAAGTGGGAGACGGTGTGGTTGAGGTACGGCGCTTTGATGCACCGTCCTCACCGTCCGTCCTCTTCTCGGAGCGGTTCGCCTGCCCCCAATGCGGGCTCTCGCTGCCGGAGCTCGAGCCGCGCCAGTTCTCGTTCAATTCTCCCTTCGGGGTTTGCAACGAATGCCATGGGCTGGGCACCCGGCGGGAGGTGAACGCCGATCTGATCCTGGGCGACCCCAGCATCTCGATTCTCGAAGGCGTGGTGCTGCCCTGGGGTGAGCCGTCGGGATACCTGCGCAAGGCGGTGCTCCCGGCGCTGGCCAAGGCGTTCAAGTTCGATCTGAATTCTCCCTGGAGCGCCCTGCCGGTTCAGGCGAGAGACGTGCTGTTGAACGGAGCGGTAGGCAAGCTGTTCAAGTTCGGCGGCGACGGAGCCCGGGGCCGAGCCGAGTACGAAACCGAGTGGGAGGGCATCCTCAAGAACGTCCAGCGGCGCTACCACGAGTCCGCCAGCGACGCGGTGCGCTCCCAGCTCGAAGAATTCCTGGTCGAAATGCCCTGCCGGGCCTGCGGCGGACGCCGGCTCAAGCCCGAAAGCCTCTCGGTTCTGCTAGCCGGCCGCGGCATCGGCGATGTGGTAGACCTGCCAGTGGACGACGCGGTGGCGTTCTTCGATGGGATTCCGGTGGGGCGCGGACTGGCCCGAGGCGTGGACCCGGAAATCGCCGGGCCGATTCTCAAGGAGATCCGCGACCGCCTGGTATTCCTGCGGGATGTGGGGCTCGAATACCTCACGCTCGGGCGGAGCGCCGGCACCCTTTCCGGAGGCGAATCGCAGCGGATTCGCCTGGCCACCCAGATCGGGTCCCGCCTGGTCGGCGTGCTCTACGTGCTGGACGAGCCGAGCATCGGCCTCCACCAGCGGGACAATGCCCGGCTGCTCCGGACTCTGCGCGAGCTCCGCGACCTCGGCAACACCGTCATCGTGGTGGAGCACGACGAGGACACCATTCGCGCGGCCGATCATGTCATCGACCTGGGTCCGCGCGCCGGCAACCAGGGTGGGCACGTGGTAGCGGAAGGCACGGTGGCGCAGATCCTGGCGCACCCCGATTCGCTCACGGCCCGCTATCTCCGGGGCGAGCTCCGGGTCCCGGTGCCCAAGGGCCGTCGGGCCCGTGATCCGCGGAAGCGGCTGCGAGTGGTGGGCGCCCGGGCCAACAACCTGCGCAACCTGACTATCGACGTGCCGCTCAAGCTTTTTGTGGCGGTGACGGGGGTCTCCGGATCGGGCAAGTCCTCGCTGGTCACCGATCTGCTGTATGCCACGCTGGCGCGTCACTTCTACCGCGCCCGGGTGGTGCCGGGGGCCCACGACCGCATCGAGGGAATCGAGCACATCGACAAGGTGATCGACATCGACCAGAGTCCCATCGGGCGCACGCCGCGCTCCAACCCGGCAACCTATACCGGACTCTTCACGCCGATCCGCGAGCTCTTCGCCCAGCTGCCCGAGGCCAAGATGCGGGGCTATGGCCCCGGGCGCTTCTCCTTCAATGTGAAGGGCGGTCGTTGCGAGGCCTGCGAGGGCGACGGGCTGGTCAAGATCGAAATGCATTTCCTCCCCGACGTGTACGTGCCGTGCGAGGTGTGCAAGGGCCGGCGCTACAACCGCGAGACCATGGAGGTGCGCTATAAGGGACGCAGCATCGCCGATGTCCTCGATCTGACGGTGGCCGATTCCCTGGAATTCTTCAGTGCCCAGACCCGGATCCGGGAAAAGCTCGAGCTGCTGAATGACGTCGGGCTGGGGTATCTGCACCTGGGCCAGTCGGCCACCACGCTCTCCGGGGGCGAGGCCCAGCGGGTCAAGCTCGCCACCGAGCTGGCCAAACGCGACACCGGCCGGACCCTCTACATCCTGGACGAGCCCACCACCGGGCTCCACTTCGAGGATGTGCGGCTGCTGCTCGAGGTGCTGCATCGCCTGGTGGACAAGGGCAACAGCGTGATCGTGATCGAGCACAACCTCGACGTGATCAAGACCGCGGACTGGGTCATCGACCTCGGTCCCGAGGGTGGCGCCAAGGGCGGCAAGGTGGTGGCCCAGGGCACTCCCGAGGAAGTGGCGCGCATGAAGGGCAGCCATACCGCGGAGTTCCTCGCCCGGGCGCTGGCGGCGGGGCGTTCGGCCTAGCCCACCGGCGGAGCGGCCGCGGCGGGAGTATGTTTTTCAGGAGATCGCGCTCTTCCTCCCGCTCAAGACTGGTCATGCCACGCTCATCCCTGGCCCTCTTCCCGCTGATCCTGCTGGCCACGCCGCTCCCGGCTCGGCAAGTCGATCCCGCCAAGCTCACCATCCCGCGCATCTTCGCCGGGACGGATTTCCGCCCCGACCAGTTCGGGCCGGCCCGGTGGCTCGGGGATGGCGCGTCGTATACCACGCTGGAGCAGGCGCCGGGCACGCTCGGACAGGACATCGTCAAGTACGATACCGAGAGCGGGCGCCGCGAAGTGCTGGTCTCGGCGGGCCAACTGACTCCAGCGGGGGCGCGCACCCCGCTCTCGATCGATGACTACGCCTGGTCCCCGGATCAGCGGCGGCTCCTGATATTCACCAACACCACGCCGGTCTGGCGGCTCAACACCCGGGGCGACTACTGGGTGCTCGACCGGACCTCCGGAAAGCTGACCAGGCTGGGCGGCGCGGCGAAGCCTTCGACCCTGATGTACGCCAAGTTCGATCCCGCCGGCACCAGGGTAGGCTATGTCCGCGAGAACGACCTCTACGTCGAAGACCTCGCGGGCGGCAAGATCACGCGGCTCACCGGTGACGGCAGCCGCACCGTGATCAACGGCAATTTCGACTGGGTCTACGAGGAAGAACTTGGCCTCCACGACGGCTGGCGCTGGAGCCCGGACGGAACCCGCATCGCCTACTGGCAGCTCACCGCCGACAAGGTGCGCGACTTCATGCTCTATCGCACCACCGATTCCGTCTATTCCACCATGGTGCCGGTCCAGTATCCCAAGGCCGGAGAGGAGAATTCGGCGGCCCGGATCGGAATCGTCAGCGCGGGGGGAGGCGCCACTCGCTGGCTCGTATTCACCGGCGATCCCCGCAACCACTACCTGGCGCGGATGGACTGGGCCGCCTCCAGTGACGAGGTGCTGGTGGAGCGGCTCAACCGGCTGCAGAACACCAACGAGGTGGTCCTGGGAGACGCCCGCACCGGCGCGGTTCGCCCGATCCTCACCGAGCGCGATTCGGCCTGGGTCGAGGTGGTGGACCGGCCGGTCTGGCTCGACGGCGGCAAGCAGTTTACCTGGACCAGTGAGCGCGACGGCTGGACCAAGGTCTATGCCGTGCCGCGCCCCGGCGGCCCGCCCCGGCTCATCACCCCGGGCGCCTACGACGTGCTCGACATCTCTGGCACCGATCAGCGCGCCGGCTGGCTGTACTACATCGCCGCGCCGAACGATCCGGCGCGGCGTTACCTCTGGCGCGCGCGCCTCGACGGCACTGGAACCCCCGAGCGGGTGACGCCCGCGGGAGCGGTGGGCAGCCACACCTATGATATGGCTCCCGGCGCGCAATGGGCGTTCCACACCTTCTCGAGCTTCGGCGTGCCCCCGGTAACCGACCTGGTCCGGCTGCCCGACCACTCTGTCGTGCGCACCCTCGTGGCCAACACCGGGCTCACGGCCCGGGTCGCCGGGCTCAGCCGGGGACCCTCCGAGTTCTTCCAGGTCGACATCGGTGGCGGCGTCTCGCTCAACGGCTGGATGATCAAGCCGCCGGGCTTTGACTCGTCCCGCAAATACCCCATCGTGTTCCACGTCTACGGCGGCCCCGGATCCCAGACGGTAACCGACGCCTGGGGCGGGAACACGTATCTCTGGCATGCGCTGCTGTCACAGCAGGGAATCCTCGTCGCCAGCGTCGACAATCGGGGTACCGGCGCGCGCGGCCGGGCCTGGCGCAAGATCATCTACGGCAAACTTGGCGTGGTCGAGACCCACGACCAGGCCGCGGCGGCGGCCGCGCTGGCCAGGGAGCGGAGCTACATCGACCCGGCACGCATGGGGATCTGGGGCTGGAGCTACGGCGGGTTCATGAGCCTCAACGGACTGTTCCGGGCCCCCGATGTCTACAGCATGGCCGTCGCGGTGGCGCCGGTGACCCATTGGACCTTCTATGACAACATCTACACCGAGCGCTTCAACGGACTGCCCAAGGACAATGCCGCGGGGTATAACGAGGGATCGCCGCTGAGCTACGTCGGCCAGATGAAGGGGAAGCTGCTCCTGGTGCACGGCTCGGGCGACGACAATGTGCATTATCAGAACACTGAGGCGCTGATCAATGCGCTGGTCGCCGCGAACAAGCAGTTCCGTTTCATGGAATACCCCAATCGCACCCATAGCATCTCGGGCGGAAACACTTCGGTTCACCTGCGCACGATGCTTACCGATTTTCTGACCGAGACCCTGCTCGGCGGAGCGGCCACCTCGCTCACGCCCTGAGCCGACGGGGGATACATTTGGCATCCCCCCACACCGCGAGGCGCGCATGACCTACGAAGCCATCGTGGAGCTGCTCGACTACGCCGGCGGACACGCCCAAGTGGTCCGAATTACCACAACCGACAACCACGAGGTTATCGGTATTCCGACCTCGATCGACACCGACCCAGGAGCACTCGAAGTCTTCCTCAGGCCCCCGGGTGCCGACGATCTCGAAATCGCCGTACGCTTGACCGAAATCCGGGCGGTCTCGGTCGCCGGATAGGAGACGTTGCGTCATGAAACATCCCCAGCCATTGTTCCGTACGGGGTCCTAGAATCCCTTGCAACTGATAGTCTGAGTCGCGCGGTCCCGGAGGTATGATGGACAAGCAGGCTTTGGCGGTGCTTATCCCGGTCCTCGCCGTCTTCTTTTCCGGAATGGTGGTGCTCTCGCGTACCGCGATCGGCAAGGCGCTGGCCCGCCGAATCGGCGGTGACGAAGGGGTGCCCACCGCACTCGAGGGCGAGCTCCGGGAGCTGCGGGTGGAACTGGACACCCTTCGCGGTGAAGTAATGGAAACCCAGGAGCGGCTGGACTTTACCGAGCGGCAGCTCGCCAACGGGAAGCGGGAGG
>JAYUAL010000415.1:0-3348 GCA_043741355.1 Gemmatimonadales bacterium
TTGAGCCTTCCCGGGAGCCTGCCCGCTCAGGCGCGGAAGCCTGCGACGGCGCACGCGCGGCCCAGTCCACGGGTGGCGCAATTGCTTCGCAAACTCACGCTGCGGCAGCAAATCGCGCAGCTCATCATGCTCTGGATCCCGGGCACCTATGCGGCCTTCGACGACCGGGCGCTGGACAATGTCCGGGGCTGGGTGGACACGCTGCAGGTGGGCGGCATTATCGTCTCGGTCGGCTCGCCCATGGACATCGCCGCCAAGCTCAACTTCCTGCAGCGGCGCTCCAGGCTGCCGCTACTGATCGGCTCGGACCTCGAGGGCGGCACCGCGTTCCGGTTCAATCCCGGCGGCACTCCCTTCCCCACCAATATGGGCGTGGGGGCGGCGGGGAGCGAGCGCGATGCCTACCTGATGGGCAAGGTTACCGCCCTCGAGGGACGCGCGGCCGGCATCCACATGACGTTCTCTCCGGTGGCCGATGTCAATAACAACGCCGCCAATCCGATCATCAATACCAGATCCTTTGGCGGCGACGCTCATGCGGTCGCGCGCTTCGTCGCCGCCGCCGTCCGGGGCACCCAGGACGCAGGCATGCTCGCCACAGCGAAGCATTTCCCCGGCCACGGCGATACCGACACCGACTCCCACATCTCGCTGCCCATCATCCGGGCCGACTGGGCCCGGCTGGACACGCTGGAGCTGATCCCCTTCCGGGCCGCCATTGCGGCCGGGGTCGACGGGGTGATGTCGGCCCACATCGCGATGCCCGGGCTGGAGAACGGCGCCATGGAGCCGGCCACGCTCTCGCCGGAAATTCTGACCGGCGTGCTTCGGGATTCACTCCATTTCAGGGGCATCGTGGTGACCGATGCCCTGGATATGGGCGCGCTGGTTTCCACCTATGGCCCCGGCGAAGCGACCGTCAAGGCGTTTCTGGCCGGCAGCGATCTGCTGCTCATGCCGGCCGACCCCTACGCCGCGATCGACGCGATGGTCGAGGCGATACAAACCAGACGGATCCCGCGAGCCCGACTCACGTCCTCGGTGCGGCGAGTGCTCGAGACCAAGGAGCGGCTGGGACTCTTTGCCCGCCGCACCGTCAACCTCGAAAAGCTGGGCGAAGTCGTCGGCCGCCGGGCCCATCGCGACAGCGCCTTCTCGGTCTCGGCGCGCTCGCTGGTGCTGGTGCGCGACAGCCTCGGACTGGTGGACAGCTTGCGCGCCGGGCCGCGACGCGTCGCCATCGTGAGTTATGCCGATGGGAATACGCCCCAGGTGGTGGGAGCGACGCTGCAAGCCGAGCTGAGCAAGCGAGGGTACCAGGTGAGCGCGTTTCGCCTGACGACGGCCAGCGGCCCGGCCAGCTACGATTCCGCCGCCGCTGTGCTGAAGGGTGCGCCGCTGGCGCTGTTCGCCACATCGGTGCGGTTCGGATCGGGCCGAGGAGCCATCGGCATGGCGGAGGCGATGGCCCGGCTCATCCGGGCCACCGCCGACGACCGGCCGACTGCGCTGGTGTCCTTCGGCACACCCTATCTACTCGCCCAGGCGCCGAACGTGGCGGCCTACCTCATTGCATGGACCGACAACCCGCTCACCGAAGAGGCGGTCGCGGCGGCCCTGGCCGGTGCCGCGATTGCCGGGCGCCTCCCAATCGATCTTCCACAGGGGTACCCGTTGGGATTCGCCATCGTGAAGCCGGCCAAGTAACCCTCATGCGGCGCTTTGCCCTTCTACTGCTTGCGGCGGCCTGCGCCGGCCCGCCAGTGGCCGCGCCGCCGCCGCGCTGCCAAGGCACTCCCTGCGCCCTCGACCGGCTGGTTCCCTTGCTCGATTCCGCCATCTCGGCCGGGGCGGCGCCGGGCGCCGTCGTGGCGGTGTCGTACCACGGCTCGCGATACATCTACGGCGCCGGGCGGCTCGCGCTGGATGATCCGCGCCGGCCCGACGGGAATACGATTTACGATCTGGCCTCGCTCACCAAGGTGATCGCCACCACGACGCTTGCGATGCAGGCCGTGAGCGAACAACGCCTCGATCTGGAGGCGCCGGTAGAACGGTACCTGCCGGCATTCCGGGGAGCCGGCAAGGAGCGGGTCACGATTCGCCACCTCTTGACGCACTCGGGCGGGCTCCGTGCCGACTGGCCGTTCTTGTGGCGGGTCGCTCCGAACGCCGACTCGGCGCTGCGCCTCATCAACGCGCTGCCGCTCGACACCACGCCCGGCGTCCGGATGGTCTACTCCGACCTGGGCGCCATCGTCCTCGGTGAGGTGATTGAACGTGTTCTGGGCGGCCGCCTGGACCGGCTCGCAGCCCAGCGGATATTCGAGCCCCTCGGCATGACATCTACGGGGTTCCGACCACCGGAGCGCTGGCTCTGGCGAGTGGCGCCCACCGAGTACGACACGGCCTGGCGCAAGCGGATCGTCCGGGGAGAAGTGCACGACGAAAAGGCGGCGCTGCTGAGAGGCGTGGCGGGACACGCCGGGCTGTTCGGGAGCGCGCTCGATCTACTCACCTTCGGCGAGTGGATGATGACGGTGAGGACGGTGAGGACGGTCCGGCGGTCCGTCAGTCCGGCTGTCCTCGCCGAGTTCACCCGGCGGCAGAACCTCGTCCCCGGCTCTTCTCGGGCATTGGGATGGGACACCCCTGAGACGGGGAACAGCGCTGGAACGCGACTCGGCAAAGGCGGCTTCGGCCACACCGGCTTCACCGGGACGTCGCTCTGGATCGACCCCGGACGGGACCTGGTGATCGTCCTGCTCAGCAACCGGGTCCACCCCACCCGGGATAACCCCAGGGTGGGGCCGCTCCGGATCGCCGTGGCCGATGCGGTGGTTCACCTCCTCGAGGACGGCGGCCGCAAACCGCAGCGTTGACCCTGCGGAGAACCCCTCCTAGCTTTCAGTGGGAAGGCCTGCAACCCCCGTTGCCGACCAGGCGGGAATCGGGCCCCACAGCGAGGACGCAATGAGCACGGTTGACGAGCAGACGAACGCCAGCGGCATCCAGGTCACCCTGACCGCCCGGGCGGTTGACGAAGTGCTGAAATTCATGGAGGCTGAAAAGGTCGCGCCCGACGGGGGTGGTCTCCGGGTCAGCGTCCTGCCGGGCGGCTGCTCCGGGTTCAAGTACAGTCTCAACATCGAAGAGCGGCCCCTGGAAGACGACCACATCCTTCCGGCCGACCGGGTCCGGGTCTTCGTGGACGGATTCAGCCTGCAATATCTGAACGGGGTGACGGTCGATTACGTGACCTCAATGCAGGGTTCCGGATTCACCTTCACCAACCCGAACGCGACCGGCGGGTGCGGGTGCGGCACCAGCTTCACCGCCTAGGCGGCC
>JAYUAL010000416.1:0-3343 GCA_043741355.1 Gemmatimonadales bacterium
AGAATGGGAGGCGGAAGAAACGGCGGCCGGCACTGTCCCCCATGAGTGTGTCCCGACAGAATCCACCCCTGATAGCCGCCCCAGACCGGGCGGTCCGCAGTATCGGGGTTGTGGCACAGCGCGATCTTCGCCACCGGGGCATCCTTGATGATGGCCGCGGGCACGAAGTTGGGGCCCCATAGGTCATCGAAGCCAACGAACTGGAGCCCCGCGAGCAAGGCGGTTTCGTTCCGCAGCACCCGGACTCCGGCATCGCGAGCGATTCGAGCCACCCGATCCGCAACCGCCCCCATCCTCCAGTTGAACCCATAGTCGTGGTTCCCGAGGATTCCGACCGTGCCGAGTCGCCCCTGGGGAAAGTTCTCCATGAGGCGGGCCAGCTGGTCGAACTGGCCCGGACCACGATAGGTAATCCAGTCGCCGGTCATCACCACGAAGTCGGGCCGCAGCGCGCTCGCGGTCGCGAAGGTCCGGGTGACGTAGGCGTCTTCCACCTGCGGGCCGATGTGGAGATCGCTCAACTGGAGGAGCGTAGCCCCTTCCAGGTGGGAAGGAAGATCCCGCACCGGGAGATCCCGGGTAGCGATCTGGAGCCACTCCGGCTCCAGCCTCCAGGCGTAGAGCCCGGTCGCGAGACCGCCCGTTGCCGCCGCGGCCAGGCCCTTGAGCAGGTTGCGCCGGGAGATCATGGAATTGGCACCAACTGGAAGGACGGCCGAGGGTCGGTGGCAGCAGCCGGCAAGGCGTCCTCCTGGGTGGTCATAGCAGGGATGCCCTAAGATACTGCGCGGCGCCCTGGTATACTTCGTGGTCTACCCCGACGGCTACCATGCGCCAGCTCTATGGGCCCATCCTCTTTCTCACCCTCCTCGGGTGTCGCGGCTCTACCCCAGCCGAGGTCGAGTCGCTCAGCTGCCCGCCCGTAACGGGAGAGTTTCCGCCGGACGGCTGCGCGCGAGTCCAGGGAACCCTCGAGGTAGTAGCCCCCTCCTCGCCAAGTCAGTATTTCGTGGCCGTCGACACCACGGACCCGATTACCCGCCAGTGGTTCTCCGCTGCGGCGCAGCGAGTAGCCGCCGACGGACGATTCGCCCTCCTGGTGATACAGTTGAGTCCGCTCGGGTCGCTGCCGGTGACTGAGCCTTCGGTGCGCACGCTTGAAATCCGAGTATTTCAGGAGAGCGATGATTTCCGGAGGCGCGAGAACGCCCGGTCGGCGACTCTCGTTCCGATGAACTTCGGCCGCTGGGGTGGGGTCGTAACCAATACACCGGCGACCCTCAGGCTGACAACGCCGTAAGGAGCGGAGGGACGATGAAGGAGCCCAGGCAGAGGCCTTCCATCAGGAGCGATGAAATCATGATCGAGCTCTACAACGCCACTACGAACCAACTGCTCGGCTCGATCACGGAACCGGACCTGCAGGTTCTCACCGATGCCCTGGAGGAGGAATCCCCGCACGATCAGGACTACTATCTCGATGCCGCTACCATCGATCTTATCGCCGATGGCAAGGCTACGGACCACCTGGTGCGTCTGCTCCGCGGTGCCCTAGGCTCGGCAGACGGCGTGGACATCCGCTGGAAGCGCCGCTAGGGAAGGCGGCGCCGGGATCCCGGTTACGATCGACGCCGGACGGTCTCGTCCAGATACCTGAAGACGTCCGACTTCCATGTCGCCACGCTCAGATGGACGAAGTTGTGCCCTTCAGACGCAGTCGTGCCGAACGGCGGGTACACCTTCCCTTCCCTGATGGTTTCTTGACGGTGTCGCAAGTCATGACATACGAAGTCTCGCTCGTTCTGTTTAAACTCTTGGTAGATATGGAACTCTGAGGATTCCCTGTCTGCATTCTCGAATTGCGACCAGATATTGGTCGTTGTGCGTGGAGGGTAGTTTCCCCATCGTTCCGGTAGAACCCCCCCGATTCCCATAAGGAGATTGCACCCGGCTGTGTGTCCGATTCGACCCTGGGGCCGCAAGGGCCACGTCCCTCCCTGCTCATCGGCCCCGGCTGCTCTCCTGCTTACGTAACTGGCGGCATTCTCGAGCCGATCAATGCCGACCATTCGAGCAGCTTTCAGCTCGGCCGCACCATCCCGGTCAAGATCCGGGTTTCCGACTGTCTGAGCGGTGCGGCGGTAAATACTCTGGCGCCAATGGTATCCCTGGCGCTCATCGACTTCGGCGGCGGCCCAGTGAATGAGCTGGTGTCGTCGAGCGCGGCCGACGATGGGACGACGATGCGCTCCGCGGGAGCCGGGCAGTACATCTTCAATCTCTCGACCAAGCGCAGCCAGTTCAACGCCGGACAGGATCTGCGGTCCGGACTCTATCAATTGACGATTTCATCGCCGGGAGACTTTACGGACGTCGTGGTACAATTCGCCATCCGCCCGTAGTACCCCGCAAGCGGAAGGCATCGCTGCCCACGATCCTTCGGCGCCCGACGCCGGAGGGGTCGTGTATGGGCCCGGGAATGTCACTGGGCGGTGGCCGGCTGGCCCGGGTCTCTTCCAAACCGCTTGGCTGCCCTGGCCCGAGCCTTGGTCGCCTCCAGGATCACCCTCCACTTCTAGATCGACGCCCACTCACGGTGTCAACGACCCGCCGAGCTGCCTCCAGAGATAGGAATAGGTGAGGGCCACCGCCTTCGCACGCTGATCACTGGTAACGCCGGCACCATGCCCGCCCTCGGTGTTCTCGAAGAAATAGAACGGGATTCCCATCGATTCCATCTTGGCGGCCATCTTGCGCGCGTGCGCGGGGTGCACCCGATCATCGCGCGTCGTCGTGGTGAAGAGCACGGTCGGGTACTTGGTCCCCGCCTTCAGATTCTGGTATGGGGAGTATCGGGAGATGTAACTCCACTCTTCCGGCTTGTCCGGATCCCCGTACTCTCCCATCCAGCTCGCGCCGGCGAGCAGGTGGCTGTAGCGTTGCATATCGAGCAACGGATTCTGGATGACGATCGCATTGTAGAGGTCCGGACGCTGGGTGAGGGCAACGCCCATGAGCAGCCCGCCGTTGCTGCCTCCCATGATCCCCAGGCGCGCCGGGGAGGTCAGCTTTTGCCGGATCAGCGCTTCGGCGACGGCGGTAAAATCATCGTAGATGCGCTGCCGATGCTCTTTCAGCCCGGCTCGGTGCCACTGGGGGCCGAACTCTCCTCCGCCCCGGATGTTCGCCAGCACGTACACGCCGCCCCGCTCGAGCCATACCGCGCCTTCGGTGCCGGCGTAGGACGGGGCCAGCGACACTTCGAAGCCACCGTACGCATGGAGTAGCGTGGGATTGGTACCGTCGAGTGCGAGGCCTTCGCGCCGCACGATGAAAAACGGAA
>JAYUAL010000417.1:0-3334 GCA_043741355.1 Gemmatimonadales bacterium
GGGTCCCCTGGGTGCGTTCTTTGCCCGGGATCCGGATCGGAGATTGCCCGCGATGGAACGCGTCGTCACGATCGATCGCGCCGGGGCTTCCGTCGCGTATCCATTCAGCCGACTGAAACAATTGCGGGTGATCCACGACGGGGCCGCTCCAGAGCCCATTGTCATCTTCTGGGCCGCGGGCACCGCCAGCGCGGTGGATGCAGCGGAGTTCGGACAGGGACGCGACGTGGGGGCGGTGGGGGTGTTCGACCCACGACTCGGCCCTGATACGCTCAAGTTCGAACCGGCCGGCGACGACGGCTTCCGGGACACCACGTCGGGCACGACCTGGAACCTCTTCGGGCAAGCGGTGTCGGGACGGCTCAGGGGGCACCAGCTCCGGAAGATCCCCCATGGGAACCACTTCTGGTTTGCGTGGGCGGCGTTTCGGCCCGACACTCGCCTGGCCTCGAAGTGAGGCCAGACGAGGACGTTGGGGAACCAACGCGCCGCTCCGGGAGTAGTTGACAAGTGCCGGCCGGTGCGGGTCGGCTCATGCGCCCACCCCAGCAAGGAGCCACCATTGTCCCAATTCCCCGTCCACTCGATCGAGAGTGCCCCCGCCGGCTCGAAGCCGCTCCTGTCCGGCGCCAAGTCCGCTTTTGGATTCGTTCCCAACCTGCTCGGCATGCTGGCGGAGTCGCCAGCGGCCCTCGAGGCCTACATGGGAGTCTCGGCGGCCTTTCAGAAGACCTCCCTGACCCCGGTCGAGCAACAGGTTGTGCTGCTGGCGGTGAGCGTCAGCAACAAGTGTCATTACTGCGTTGCGGCCCACACGATGATTGCCGCCGGGGCAAAGGTTCCCGCGGACGTGGTCGAGGCGCTGCGCAATGAACGGCCGATCGCCGACCCGAAGCTCGAGGCGCTTCGACGGTTCACCGAGACGGTGATCCGGACCCGCGGATGGGCCAACGACGACCTGTCCGGTTTTCTTGCCGCTGGATATACCCGAGCCCAGGTGCTCGAGGTCATCGTCGGGGTGACCCAGAAGACGCTCAGCAACTACGCCAATCACCTCGCCGAGACGCCGCTGGACGACGCCTTCGCGAAAGCGGCCTGGGTACTGGTCGGGGCCTGAGCTGGTCCAGAGCAGTAGCTTCTCGGGTTCTCCGCGAACACAAGGAGCGTTTCCTCCGACCGTGAGCAACACCACGAGATCCGCCGCGTTCTGGATCGTCGCCGCCCTGGCCGCGAGGCCAGCGCTCTCGGCGCAGCTCCCGCCCGGAGGCCCAGCCCCGGCCGCTCCGGCGGCCGGGATCGGCACATCGGGCCTGGAGTGTTGGGGCCAGCCTCGGCTACAACGGGGCTCGCCGAGGCGACTTCGGCCGCCACGACGACGAACGCGGCGGTGGGCCGGGATGGGGCGTGACCCTCGACCGACATTTCGGCCTGAGGCAGCGCGGATGGTTCGCGGGAGCGCGGTCCGATTGGTGGCTGATGCGGATCGATTGGGAGGATCCAACCCGCTCCGCCGCGGGCGAACTGACCTCATCGTGTGGCAGCCAACCGCTCGGGTCGGTTACGCCTGGCGGTTTGCGAATGGTCGCACCCGGATCGAGGCCGCGATGAGCCTCGGCGGCGAAATCAACGTGCGGACCCGAGGCGAGCGCGTGGGTCAGGGTCTGATTGTCCTCGGCGGAATCGCCGTCAACTGTCGGTGGTAGTGGCTCACCTGCGCGCCGAGGGGTGCTTGAAAGTGACAACTCCGCTGAGACGGCGCCGCCGCAGGCAGAGGAAGCGACACTTGTGACCGTAAGAAACAGCCGCGCGGTCCGCTTCGACGTCGACAGACTCCAGCAGGACGCTGTCGGGTACTTCCTCCGCGCCGCGAACCCGGACAATGGGCTGATCGCCGACAGCTCGCGGGAAGGTGCCCCGTGCAGCATCGCCGCCACCGGGCTCGGCCTCGCCGCCTACGTCGTGGGCGCGGAGCGGGGCTACCTCCCCCGTCGTGAGGCCGCCGCGCGGATACTGACCGCGCTGCGATTTTTCCGCGACAGCCCCCAGGGCGAGGAGCCGGACGCCACCGGCCATCGAGGCTTCTACTACCACTTCCTCGACATGAAGACCGGCCGACGCGTGTGGCAGTCCGAGCTGTCGATGATCGACACCGCGATCCTGATCGCCGGGGTCCTCACCAGCGCGATGTACTTCTCGGCTGCGGCGGACGACGAAGTGGAGATCCGGGAGCTCGCCCGGTTCCTCTACGAGCGGGTCGAGTGGCCCTGGGCCAACGCGGGGGGCCTCCCGCTGCGCATGGGGTGGAAGTCCGGGGCCGGTTTCCTGAGCTATGGCTGGGAGGGATACAGCGAGGCGATGCTGCTCTACGTCCTCGCCCTGGGCTCGCCCACCCACCCGCTGCCGGCGGAGAGCTACGGCGCGTGGTGCGGGGCCTTTCAGTGGGAGAACCTCTATGACATCGATATCCTCTTCGCGGCGCCGCTGTTCATCCACCAGCTCTCGCACGTCTGGATCGATTTGCGCGGCATCCAGGACGCGTTCATGCGGGAGAAGCGATCCGACTACTTCGAGAATAGCCGCCGGGCCACCGCCGTCCAGCAGCAGTACGCCCTGCGCAACCCCATGCGGTTCAAGGGGTACGGTGAGAACTGCTGGGGGATCACCGCCGGCCTCGGCCCCGGCTTCTCGAAGCAGCGCGTGGAGGGAGGTATCGAGCGGCAGTTCTACGGCTACGTAGCCCGAGGAGTCCCGTTTGGACCCGATGACGGGACCGTGGCGCCATGGGCGGTGGTCGCTTCACTGCCCTTCGCACCGGAAATCGTCCTGGCTGCGCTGCGCTACCTCCAGGACATTTATCCCGAAACCCTCAGCAAGGACGGGCTTCTAACCAGCTTCAACCCCAGCTTCGACACCGGCGACGGGGCGCGCCGAGGTTGGCTCGCCCCGGAGCACCACGGGCTGGACCAGGGACCGGTGGTCCTGATGATCGAGAACTACCGCTCGGGGCTGCTCTGGCGCCTCATGCGCGAGTGCCCCGCCATCGTGGCCGGGCTCCGCCGCGCGGGATTCCGCGGGGGATGGCTGAAGGCGAGCGACCGATGAACCAGACCGCCTGCACCGAGCTACCCTCCGAGCGGCTGCCCAACGACGCCTACGACGCCGAGCTGCTGGCCAACGTGCGACCGGCGGACTGGACGAACCCGCACCCCGCCCCCAGCTACAACCTCGTCGTCCTCGGCGCCGGCACTGCCGGGCTGGTCACCGCGGCCGGCGCCGCCGCCCTCGGCGCCAGGGTCGCGCTGGTGGAAAAGAACCTGATGGGCGGCGACTGCCT
>JAYUAL010000418.1:0-3331 GCA_043741355.1 Gemmatimonadales bacterium
CCCGACGGCGGGGTCTTGGAGAGGACGCGGACGTTCCACACCGCTTCGGCGGCATCCATCTTCCCGGCCCGGAGGCCGACTCGCGGATCGGGGCTCGGCGCCGCGGCCGACATGCCGCTCCTCGGCGATGGGGCGCCACCGCCCAAGGACGAGGTCGAGGAGGCGCACGCCGCCACGGACAGGAGTCCTATGGCGCACGACAGTGAGTAAACGGATGCCATGACTGATTCCTCTATTGGGGCGAAGTAAGCAGGGCGGTGAGCATCTTTTCCATCCGAGCAATCTCGGTGGTTTGATCGATATTGACGTCGGAAGCGAATTTGAACACGAGCTCGTCCACACCGGCGCCGTAGGTGCCGAACAGCTCCTGTACCATGGAGACGGCGCCGCGGTGATGCTGGATCATGGAGGTCAGGAACAGCCGGTCGAATTCCGCGCCCCGGGCCTGGTCCAGCTGCTTCATCTGGTCCTCGGTGAGCATGCCGGGCATCAGCATCACATGCTCCGAGCCGTCCATCATCAGCTTCAGACCCTTGGGAGTCGCCTCGGGCACCGGCTGGCGGCGATCGCGGAGCCACTGCCCCATCAGTGCGATCTCGTCGGTTTGGGCATTGATAATGCGCTCGGACAGAATGCGCACCGTGGAGCCGGCGCCATGAGTAGGCGCCCATCGGGCCATCCTGATGGCCTGGGCATGGTGGCCGATCATTCCGGACATGAAATACACGTCGGCCCTGGTATAGGGATACCGGGCGCTGTCGGCCCTCGCCTTGGCAACGGCCGCAAGGTCGCCTGGGGAGGCCGAGGCCGGCTGGGGGGAGGTCTGCACCGCTCCCGGCGCGGTGCTGCAGGCCGCGATAGCCGCGGCCAGCACAATCGTCGTCATCATCGGGGAGCGGAATAAAATCAAAGCAGTCGAATCGGCTTTTAGTAGAGCGGTAATATATCACCGAAGGCTGTCATTGCGAGCGGAGGGGAACCATCCCCCTACGCGAGGCCGTAGACCGGGACCAGCGTCCCCGAGGTCAGCCGGTTTTCCGGGGAGGCAAGCCAGAGAATCGCGCGGGCCAGCTCCTCCGGTTTGGGCCACTTGCTCACATCGGCGGCAGGCATCGCGGCCCGGTTGGCCGGAGTGTCGATGATGGAGGGCAGGATCGCGTTCACCAGGATGCCCTCGCCCCGCACTTCGACCGCCAGCGATCGGGTCAGCGCGGCCACGGCGGCCTTCGACACCGCGTAGGCAATGGAGCCGCCCACCGGTGCCTCGACCACCCGTGCGCCGACGTTCACGATCCGGCCGCCGCCGCTCCGTCGCATGGCCTTGACCGCCTCCCGGCAGCAGAGGAACGCGGTCACCAGGTTGAGCTCGAGCTGCCGGTCCAGATCGGAGCGGGAGGTGTCGGCAATGGGCTTGGCCGCGTACCCGCCGGCCAGGTGAACCGACGCCCAGACCGGAGGCAGCGCGGCGAAGAAGGCCGTCACCGCGCCCTCGTTGGTCAAGTCGATGTTGCCGGTGAGCCGCACCCCGGGCGTCGGCGGGGTTACGGCGGGCCCGAGGGTCGGAAGGTGGCAGACGGCGCCCGCGGCGACGAACGCCTGGACTACTGCGTGTCCAAGCGCACCGTCTCCCCCGGTGATGACGACGTGGAGTCCTTCGAGAGGCTGGGCCATGTCTCACTCGGCAGCAGAACGAAGATCAGCCAACGGATCGCGCCGCAATCTAACGTCTAATCCTTTCGGACTCGCTCTCATCCCGCTCGTATGATCGATTGCCTCATCGGGGCGGCCCAATGAGGTTGAAGCTGGTGGCCCCAGTCACGACCCCGACCAGGGAGTTTCCCGTGTCCCGAGTTCTGATAGTCGCAGCTGTTTGCGCGCTCATGGCATCGAGTTCAGTCGCCGCGCGGGCCCAGGCGTCCGCCGCCGATTCGTCGCAGCGCGTGCTGGCCGGCACGCCCGTCGCCCGCCCGCAGAGCGAATTGCCTCTCGTCGCTCCTGGCTCGCCAGCGCCCCCCCAGACGATTCTAGGCTCGGAGCGCCTCGGGGTTTCCCAGCCGTCGGTGTCCCGTACCGCCGCGACGCGGGAGCCGCTGGCCTTGTTCCGGCCCGCCGGTCTCCGCCACCGCGGCCCAGGGGTGGCCCTGATGATCGTGGGCGCCGCTGGCGTGGTCACCGGCCTTCTCATCAACGAAAGCGTCATCACGGTTGTGGGCGCGGGGGTTGGCCTCTTCGGACTGTACCTGTACCTGCGCTGACGGGTCGGGTAACTATGATCACCTCGGTTCCAGCCGGCTCTTCCCCGAGAGACCCCATTTTATGTTGGCGAACACGAATACCCGGTCGGGCGCCTGGACTTGTTCATACGCCTTGCCGACGCCGGTGGAGATCCAGAAGTCCTTCCCGGCCGGAAACTCGACTCCCCCCGACCAGACCGCGGGGCTCTTCTCCAGGGCCACCTTGGCGTCCCACCGCTTCTGCTGGAGCACCTCGGCAAACCCGTTCAGGCCGGCTCCCCCCACCAGCAGCCGAACTCCCGCCGTAACCGCCTGGTAGGAAGAATCCGGAGCGGCTATCCGATTGTCATCGTACGATGTGTGGAGGAGCACCAACCCCCACTTCGAGAGCCCTTCCGCATAGGTGGACCACGCGCGCCAGCCCAGCGATCGGCGGTCCCCGATCCTCGACTGCAGGAGCCGGGACCCGGCGGCAAATGCCACGATCCAGGCGCTCGCATTCCAACGCGTCGTGTTCCATTCGTCGGCGGCCTGTTTGACCTTGCTCGCCATGCAGGCCATCGAGGCCTCCCTCACGTTCACCGCGTCCGGGCTCGTCGGCGCGCATTCATCGGTCAGGGAATCGACCCGCCGGACGAACTCGCGGTCCGCGAGCGCGTCTCCCTTGTCGAACAGAGTGAGGCGGATTCCGAATCCGGCATCGGTCGACGCGGAGTCTCCCGACGCCTTCGCGGTGCCAATCGAGAGCTGCAGGTTGCTCCGTATCCTGGCCCACCAGGATTTCTGATACTGCTGCAAGCTGGTCTTCCCGAACTGAAGCAACGGCAGGATCTCGAGGGCGAAACCCTGTTTCACCTTCCCGCTCGCGTCGACGCCCTGCAGCAGAGCGGCCCCGAAGCTGCGGGCGCCGTTGGGACGGGCGATGTTGGTCGGGGTGGCGCCAAGGAAGCTGAAAGCCGGTATCTCGGGGACGCTCAGATTGGTGAGCGCCGCCCGGCTCTTCGCCGCTTCGGCCTTGTCGGCGGTGAGGGGCGCTGCCTGGGCGGTGAGCACGGCGGGGGCCACCACGCTTGCCAGCAGGCCGGTCCGAAGGAAGC
>JAYUAL010000419.1:0-3320 GCA_043741355.1 Gemmatimonadales bacterium
GGCATGGGCCTAAGCTAGCGCGCCCTGAGCGCCCGGGTTAGAATGAAAAGCATGTCACGGCTGCTTGGGTTCCTGATGGTGGTCGGCGCGGTCGGATGCGCCGGCCCCGAGATTCCCGAGGTAGTAACCGGGGAATGGGGTGGCGAGCGCCTGGGCCTGGTGGCTTCCACGACGGGTGCCGAACTGGAATACGACTGCGCTCTGGGACGGATAGCCGACGCGATCCGTCCGGGCGGCAGTGGCCGGTTTTCGGCCGTCGGGACGCATTTCCCGGGACAGGGCGGCCCGATCCGGATCGACGAAATGAAGCCGGGCCGACCGGCCCGTTACGACGGTACCGTGCGCGGGGACAAGATGACCATCACCGTGACGCTTACCGACAGCAGCGAAGTTCTGGGCACCTTCATGCTGGTCCGCGGCGCCTCGCCCCGTGTATTCAAATGTCTCTGAGGCCCGGATCCCCCTGAGCTCCAATCCGGGCTTCCGCATCGCGCGGTTCGCCGCGCTGCTGATGCTGACCGCCGTTCCCGCCGCCGCACAGAATTCACCCCCATTGCACCGCCTTCCCGCCACGCCGTCTACGGTCGCGTACGGCTACTACTGGGCCCAGGCCAAGCCGGCGCTCCGGATCGCCTCGGGAGACATCGTCGCGGTGGAAACGCTGCTCACCAGCACTCCGGATCGGCTGGTCGCAGCCGGCGTTGCGCCCGATGCGGTCCAGGCCGCACTTCGCGCGGTAGTCTCGCAGGTGACCGACAAGGGACCGGGCGGGCACATTCTCACCGGACCGATCTACATCGAGGGGGCCGAACCTGGCGATGTGCTCGAGGTACGGATTCTGGGCGTGGAGCCGGCCATCGCCTACGGGTACAACGGCTGCAGCGGGTTCATGCGGGAGGCGTGTGGGGAGCCGCGCACCCGCATCGTTCCACTGGACACGGTTCGGATGACGGGCGAGCTGGCCGGCGGCATCCTGGTGCCGCTCAAGCCCTTCTTCGGAAGCATGGGCGTGGCGCCGCCGCCCGACTCCGGGAGGGTGAGCAGCAATCCGCCGGGCATTCACGCCGGCAATCTCGACAACCGGGAGCTGGTGACGGGGACCACGCTTTTCATTCCGGTGCATGTGGCCGGGGCGCTCTTCGAGGTGGGAGACGGTCACGCCGCGCAGGGCGATGGTGAAGTGGACCAGACCGGGATCGAGACCTCGCTCCGGGGACGGCTCCAGTTCATCGTGCGGAAAGGCCGGCGGCTCGCCTGGCCTCGCGCCGAGACGCCGACCCACGTCATTACGATGGGGACGGACACCAGCCTGACGGTGGCGACCCGCATCGCGCTCCGGGAGATGATCAACTACTTGATGGAGGCGCGGGCACTGCCGCAGGTCGAGGCGTACCGGCTGGCCAGCGTGGCGGGGGATCTCCGGATCACCCAGCTGGTGGACGGGAAGGTCGGGGTCCACATGATGATCCCCAAGGCGCTGATCGGCACCGGGGCGATGGCGGCGGAGACGCCGCCGGCGGGTCCGTCGCAGTTTCAGGTCGAGATCGCGACCAGCCGCGGAAGTTTCGTGATCGAGGTACACCGGGACTGGGCGCCCAACGGGGCCGACCGATTCTACGAGCTGGTCAGGTCGGGGTATTTCGACGATTCGAGGTTCTTCCGGGTGCGGGCGGGAAACCTCGCGCAATTCGGGGTTCCCGGTGTCGGGACCGGGGGCCCCCGGATTCCCCAGACGGTTTGGGGTGGTGGATGGCGCTATCGGGCCATTCCCGACGACTCGGTGCGGGCCAAGAACGAGCGGGGGACGGTCGCTTTCGCGATGACCGGACCTAACACGCGGACCACCCAGCTTTTTGTGAACCTGAGGGACAATCTGCCGCTCGACCCGCAGGGATTCGCTCCCCTGGGCAAGGTGATCAGGGGAATGGAGGTGCTGGACCGGCTCTATTCGGGCTATGACGAAGACGCTGGCGGCGGGATGCGGGGTCGCCGGCAGGACCCGATGTTCCAGGGCGGCAACCAGTACCTCGACGGCTCCTTCCCCAAACTCGACCAGCTGATCCGGGCCCGCGTCGTGGGGGAGATGCCATGACGGGAGGACGGACGCACGGGCGGACAGGCGGACGGGCGGGACGTCTGTCCGGTGCACTGCTCGCCGCGCTGCTCGGCGCCGGGACGGCCTCGGGCCAGACCCCGGGAGCCTATCCAGCTCCGGTCGAGGGAGATTTCGTCATCCGGAACTTCGCCTTCGCGAGCGGCGAGGTGATCGCCGAGCTGCGGCAGCATTACACCACCATCGGCGCGCCGGCAAAGGATGCCTCCGGAGCCGTCACCAACGCGGTGCTGATCATGCACGGCACCGGGGGGACCGGCCGCGGGTTTCTCTCTCCTGGCTTTGCCGGCCGGCTCTTCGGGCCCGGCCAGCTCCTCGATGCCACCAGGTATTACATCATTCTTCCCGACGGCATCGGTCACGGGAAGTCGAGCAAGCCATCCGACGGGATGCGGATGCGGTTCCCCAGGTACACCTACGACGACATGGTGAAGGCGCAGTACCGGCTGGTCACCGAGCATCTGGGCATGAATCACCTCCGCCTGGTGATGGGCACCTCGATGGGCGCGATGCACTCCTGGGTCTGGGGTTACACCTACCCCGATTTCATGGACGCGCTGATGCCCCTGGCCAGTAACCCCGTGGAGATCGCCGGGCGGAACCGGATGATGCGGCGGATGATCATCGACGCGATCGAAGGCGACCCCGAATGGAAGCGCGGGGAATACACCACCCAGCCGCGCGGGCTGGCAGACGCGGTGCACGTGCTCCTGCTGATGACCAGCGTTCCGCTGCAATGGCAGAAGGACCTGCCCACCCGGGCCGCCGCCGATTCGGCGCTCGCGGCCCGCACGGCGCGCTCGGTGGCCGCGCAGGACGCGAATGACATGATCTATCAGTTCGAGGCCTCCCGGGACTACAATCCGGCGCCGCACCTGGGCCGAATCAGGGCGCCGCTCTTCGCCATCAATTCCGCGGACGACCAGGTGAATCCCCCGGAGCTCGGCCTGATGGAACGGGAGATCGGCAAAGTGGCCCGCGGGCGCTACATCCTGATTCCAATCAGCGATCAGACCCGCGGGCACGGGACTCATTCGCTGCCGAGCGTCTGGGGATCGTATCTCGAGGAGCTCCTCGTATTGACGCTAGGACGTTAAGAGGCTAAGAGGCAAGGACGGCCCCCTCTCCCGGAGCGGCATCGTGTTTCTGCAGAATCCCAAGGCACGCACCACCTACGATGTGATTGTCGTCGGCTCCGGGGCCGGGG
>JAYUAL010000420.1:0-3317 GCA_043741355.1 Gemmatimonadales bacterium
GGGACGGTCTTCTTGCGGCCCTGACACAGGAAACATTTGGTGCAGCCGGCGACGACCTGGGCCACCTCATCCAGGCTCTTCCAATCCCCCTCATCCATCAGCCCGCCCGGGCGTGGGGGGACCATGACGCCCGTCTCGGCGGGAATGGGGGGGGCGTCGACACTCCAGTGTCTTCGGGCGGACGGTGAGGACGGTGAGGACGGTGGGGACAGTGGGGACGGTTCGGCGGCCTCGGTGTGTGGCAACTCCCCATTGCTGTCGAGGGACCGCGACAGGATCACCTCGTTGCCGCCAAGCTCCCGCTGCAGCTGAAGGTACTTCTTCCGGTCAAGCGCCAAGACGTGCCTCCACCCGGCTGAGAATCTCCTCCGCGACCGTGTCTTTGCCGGCGAGCGGGACTTCCCAGCGGCCACCTTCTCGGTCCAGGATCGTCACGCGATTGGTGTCCACCTCGAATGCCGCGCCGGGCTCGAGGGCGTCATTCGCCACGATGAGATCCAGCCCCTTGCGCGACGCCTTCTCCCGGGCCTTGGCCACGGCGTCACCGGTCTCAAGCGCGAACCCCACGATGATGCTGCCCTTCTTTCTCAGGTCTCGCGTAGCGATCAGGATGTCTTCGGTGGGCGTCAGGCTCAGCACGAGCGGACCCGCCGAGCGGGGACGTTTGCCCGAAAACGACTGGGCCGGACGATAGTCCGCCGGGGCCGCGGCCATGATCAGCACGTCCGCCTCCGGAAGCGCGGATGCGACTGCCCGGTGGAGCTCTACCGTAGTCTCGACGCGTTCGATGTCGGGCCCAACCGGGGCCGTGAGCGTCGACGGGCCGGTGATGAGCCGCACCGAGGCGCCGCGATGCCACGCGGCCTGCGCCAGATGGAATCCCATTTTCCCGCTGGATCGGTTGCTGATGAAGCGCACCGGATCGAGAGCCTCGCGAGTCGGCCCCGCAGTCACGACCACCCGCTTGCCGGTGAGTGGGCCCCCGCTCATAAGAAGCCGCGCCGCGTGGTGCAGGATGGTATCCGGCTCGCTCATCCTGCCGGGCCGGTCCGACGGCCCCTCGGCCAGCCTGCCGGTTTCGGGCCCCACGATGGTGGCACCGCGTTCCGCCAGGAGCGCCACGTTCTTCTGGGTGGCGGCCGCGGCATGCATCGCATCATTCATCGCCGGCGCGAACAGTACCGGACGAGTCGCGGCCAGCAGGATAGAGGTGAGAAGGTCGTCGGTCAGACCATTAGCCGCCCGGGCCAGCAGGTTGGCCGTCGCCGGTGCTACAATGATCAGGTCGGCTTCCTGGCCCAGGCGAACGTGGTCGAGCGCCCGTCCCGGCTCCCAGAGGGAGGTCAAGACCGGGCGCCCGGAAAGCGCTTCGAAGGTGACGGGTCGCACGAATTCGGCCGCCCCGGAGGTGAGCACGACATCCACGCGGGCACCGGCCTCGGTCAGGCGCCGGACGAGATAGCAGCTCTTGTAGGCGGCGATCCCGCCCGACACGCCAACCACGACGTGCCGGCCGGCCCACACCAGCTAGACCTCGGAGCGGCGGCGCCGGAGCTCGCGGAAGTTGAGCTCGCCCGAGACCAGCTTCCGCATCGAGAGCGTGGTCAGTTTCATGGCGCGCTCGTTTTCCGCCCATTGCACCTGGCGGTCTTTCGGAAACTCGTTCAGGTAACGGGCAAACCGGGCCGCCACGAGGATAGAGCGGTACTTGGTGCCGGCATTCCGCGCTGCGTCCGCGGGCGTGAAGATTTCCATAGTGTGCTCCCTTGTTGCTACTGCCCGGCGAGATCCCGCCGGAGGTTTTCGATTACCAGATCCAGGTTGACAAGGCGGCGGACCCGACGGGCCTCGCTGTCCAATATGGCGGCCACGTGCGCGACCGCGTCCACGACGTCGTCGTTCACCACCACGTATTCGTACTCCCGGGCAGCCAGCAGCTCCTCACTCGCGATGGCCAGCCTTCGGGCGACGGCCGACGCATCCTCGGTTTTGCGGCCCCGGAGCCGCTGCACCAGGACGGATGCCGAAGGGGGCAGCACGAACACGTGCACCGAGTTGGGAAACTTGGCCCGGACTTGGCGTGCCCCGGCCACCTCGATGTCCAGGACAACGTGCTTTCCCTCCGCCAGCCCCTGCTCGACTTCGGCGCGGAGGGTCCCGTAAAGGTGTCCCCCGTACTCCGCCGACTCGATGAATTCGCCGGCGGCGACCCGCCGCTCGAATTCGGGCCGGTCGAGAAAGTGATAGCTCGAACCGTCGGCCTCTCCCGGGCGGATCGGACGCGTCGTCGCCGACACCGAGTAGGTCACGTCCTCGCGGGCCTCGAGCAGATGGCGCGCGATCGTGGACTTCCCGCCCCCGGAGGGCGAGGAGATCACGAGCAAGAACGGCGTTACTCCAAGTTCTCGAGCTGTTCCCGGAATCGCTCCAGCTCTCCCTTCATCGCCACGACCGCGTGCTGCATGGCGGCATCGTTGGCCTTGGATCCGATCGTGTTGATTTCCCGTCCGATTTCCTGAGCCAGGAAGCCCAACTGCTTGCCTACCGGCGCCGAGCCACCCAGTACATCCCGGCAGGCATCAAGGTGCGCCCCCAGCCGGACCAGCTCCTCGGTGATGTCGAGCCGCTCGGCAAGAAACGCGATTTCCTGGGCGAGGCGCTGCTCGTCGACCTGCCGCCCGTCCAGCAGCTGAGCCACCGCGCCTCGCAGCCGGTCCCGCTCCCGCACCAGGCGGTCCGGGGCCCGCGCGGCAACTCCGGCCGCTTCCCGCCGGATGAACTCGAGCCGCCCCATGAGCTCCGTGGAGAGAACTCCGCCCTCACGCAGCCGTGCCACCCGGCATTGGGCACCCGCGTCGGCCACGATCGGCTCGATCTCTACCCAGGTGCCCGCCGGCGCGTCGCTCTCGGTGAGCAGGAAGACGTCCGGCTGCCGAGTCACCAGCTCGAGCGGCACCTCGCCGCTCTGGCCAATGGCCGCCTGCAGCTCCTTGAGCCGTTCCGCCGCCTCCCGTGCCCGCTCGAGGTTCACCCGGAGCCGGGAGCCGGCCGCAGCCGGGAGGGACACCCATCGCACCTGTACCGCGATGTGACCTCGCTCGAAATCCCGTCGCAGCCGCTCTCTGAATTCGGCGTCGAGGGCGCCCAGATCGGAGGGCAGCTTGGCCGCGAGGTTGAAGAAGCGGTGGTTCACGGTCCGGATCTCCACCCGGAGGGTCCCTCCCGCAACCGCACCCTCGGCCGCGCCGAACCCCGTCATACTGAGCGGCATAGCCTTGTAATCTAACGTGTTAAGGACCTTGTTAGGAAGAGAAGGA
>JAYUAL010000421.1:0-3315 GCA_043741355.1 Gemmatimonadales bacterium
CCGTTCCTCCGCCAGCCGGTCGGCGGCCTGGAAGGATGGAATTCCGTCCCGCTGGGCGATCGCGAAGATCCTCAGGATGGCGTCGTAGATCTCGGCCGCCTTGCGCTTGGCACGGTCGAGCGGCCACCCCTGAAGCTCGCCGTAGACGTTGATGAGCCCGCCGCCGTTGATCACGAAGTCGGGGGCATAAAGTATCCCCCGTTTCTCCAGCTCGATCCCGTGCCGCTCTTCCGCGAGCTGGTTGTTCGCACCCCCGGCGATGACCTCCACCGTGAGACGTTTCAGGGTGTCGTCGTTGATCGTGGCGCCGAGCGCGCAGGGGGCGTAGACGTCGCCCTTCTGGTCGTAGATCGCGCCGGGCGTCACACTGCTGGCGCCGAATTCCTCCACCACGCGCTTGACCTTGGCGCCGTCGATGTCGGTGACCACTATCCGGGCGCCCTCCTGGTGCAGGTGCGAGCAGAGGTAGTAGGCCACCTTCCCCGCCCCCTGTACCAGCACCGTCTTTCCCGACAGGGATTCGCTGCCCCAGCGCTGCCGTGCCGCGGCCTTCATGCCCATGTAGACCCCGTAGCCGGTCACCGGGGAAGGATCGCCGGAGAGGTTCTGGAGCCCGGCCACGTGCGAGGTTTCTCCGCGGACGTACTCCATGTCGGCGGGAGAGGTGCCGATGTCCTCGGCGGTGATGTAGCGACCACCCAGCGATTCGACGAACCGGCCGTGGGCGCGGAACAGGGTTTCCCGGTCGGCGCGCTGGTTGTCGCCGATGATCACCGACTTGCCGCCGCCCAGATCGAGCCCCGCCACCGCGGCCTTGTAGGTCATCCCGCGCGCCAGCCGGAGGGCATCGGTGACGGCCTCGTCGGTGGACCCGTAGTTCCAGAATCGGGTGCCGCCGAGCGCGGGGCCCAGCGTAGTGTCGTGAATCGCGATGATGCCGAAATACCCGCACGACGGCTCGTGGCAGAACACCACCTGCTCATGGCCCCAGTGCTTCATTTCTCCGAGTACGTCCATGGCTCCCCTTCTAGTGAGCGGGGAGCGGGGAGCAGGAAGCGGGAACACCGCTCACCGCTCACCGCTCACGGCTTACCTGTAGCTGTAGAACCCCCGTCCCGTCTTGCGGCCGTGGTCGCCTGCCGCCACCATTTTCCGGAGTAAGGGGCAGGGCCGATACTTGGGATCGCCGAGGCCCTTGTGCATCACCTCGAGGATCGCGAGACAGACGTCGAGCCCGATGAAATCCGCGAGCGCCAGCGGCCCCATAGGGTGCGCCATGCCGAGCTTCATCACCGTGTCCACTGCCTCGGCGGTGGCCACGCCCTCCATCACCGTGTACATGGCCTCGTTGAGCATTGGCATGAGGACCCGGTTGGCCACGAAGCCGGGGTAGTCGTTCACCTCCACCGGCGTCTTGCCGAGGGCCCGGGCCACCTCGAGCGTCCGCCGCATCGTCGCGTCGCTGGTGGCATGGCCCCGGATCACCTCGACCAGCTGCATCACCGGCACCGGGTTCATGAAGTGCATGCCGATCACCTGCCCCGGGCGCCTGGTAGTGGCCGCGATTTCGGTGATAGAGATCGAGCTGGTGTTGCTGGCCAGGATCGCGTCCTGGTGGGCGAGGGCGTCGAGGGTGCGGAAAATGTCAAACTTGAGGTCGGGCCGCTCGGTGGCCGCCTCCACGACCAGTTCCGCCTCCGCGGCGGCGTCCAGCGCCGTTTGGCCGGCGATCCGGCCGAGGATCTCCGCCGGTGCGGTCGGGGCGATGGTGCCCTTTTTCACCTGTCGGTCCAGGTTTCCCTGGATCACCGCAAGCCCCCGCGCCAGCGCGATCTCGGATATGTCGATCAGCGTCACGCTCCAGCCGTGCTGCGCGAAGACATGCGCGATCCCGTTACCCATCGTCCCAGCGCCCACGACCGCCACCTTGCTCATGCGATGCTCTCCGGTGTGGTGCGCCGCCGCGCGACGATCGCCCCCGCGGTGAGGCAGAGTGAGGCAATGATGCCGCCTTCCGGACCGAATCCGCCGCCGGTGAGCCAGGCCGGGCCCCTCGCGGAGTAGTCGAGCCACGGGATCGGGAGCAGCAGCCCGCTCACCGGTGCGGCGAGCCCCGCCAGCGTCAGATTCCAGCCGAGATGCGCGCCGGTCGAGGTCCACAGGCCCCCCGGCGTGAAGAACGCCAGCCCGAGAAAAATCCCCGCCAGGGCGATGTTGACCAGCGCCAGCGGAGTGATTCCGTCATTCCAGAGGTGGGCCGCGCCGAACAACAGCGCCAGGCCGGCCAACGCGAGCCCCCGGCCGAAGGCTCGCGAGAGGGCCACCATGGGCACGCCGCGGAAGATCAGCTCCTCCACCAGCGCCGCGGGGGACAGCAGGAGCGCGGTGGCGCCCAGCGTGCCCAGCCATCCGGTTACCGTACCGCCGTCATTGCGCCATTCAGCCCTGCCCACCGCGACGGCCGCGGACATGGCCACGGCAGCCAGGGCGCTGCCGAGGAGAAGCCCTCGCCCGAAGCCCCGCACACCCTGCGGAACCGGTACCAGGCCGAAGTCCGCCGCGCTGAGCCCGAGACCCCGCACACCCACCAGCCAGGTCAGGAGCGCGAAGACCAGCAGCAGCACCGCGGTCTGCAGGACCGCGGACGAGAACACCGCGCCGGTCAGGAGGGGCCGCAGGGCGGGCCCCACCCAGCGGATCGCGAGCAGGGAGAGGGCGAAGCCGCCACCCAGAAAAACCAGCGAACCGCCAAGGGCCCGAAGCCGGCTGATCAAAGCGCCTCGACCGAGAGCGCCACGGCGTTTCCGCCCCCCAGACAGAGCGTGGCGAGTCCGGTGGAGACGTTCCGGTCCCGCATGGCATAGAGCAGCGTGGTGAGCACCCGCGCGCCGCTCGCGCCGATCGGATGGCCCAGCGCGATGGCACCGCCGTTCACGTTCACCCGGTTCCAATCCCAGCCGAGCGCCTCGCCGTCGGCCAGCGCCTGGACCGCAAAGGCCTCGTTGGCCTCGATGAGACCGTAGTCGTTGACGCTGGTGCCGCACTTCGCCAGCAGGTTCTTCACCGCTTCGATCGGCGCGAAGAACAGATCCTTGGGTTCGCCTCCGCCGGTGGCATACCCGGTGATCTTCGCGAGCGGCCTGATGCCGCTGGCCCTGGCGAAGGCGAGCGAGCTCACCACCAGCGCGCTGGCGCCATCGTTCAATCCCGGGGCGTTGCCGGCCGTCACCGTGCCGTCTTTCTGAAAGACCGGCTTGAGCCTGGCCAGCGTGGCCACCGAGGTGTCCCGGCGCGGTCCCTCGTCCTGGGCCACTG
>JAYUAL010000422.1:0-3309 GCA_043741355.1 Gemmatimonadales bacterium
CCCCGATTCTCGTCGGTGAAGCTGGTGACGCTGCTCCAGTCGCCCCCCGTGGTGGCCTGAAGCGTTCCGGCATCGGCGATTCCGCATTCCTGCTGGAGCAGCCGCCACCCATGGCCGGAGACGATGAGCCAGGTGGAAATACGCTGACGCGCCAGCACCTCGAGCAGCCGCACTGCGTACGGCGCCCCCGAAGCCCCGGTGATGGCAAGAACAATGGGAAGGCCGGTCACCGGCCCCGCCGATTGGGAGTCGGGAGCCGGACCGGGTGCCGGGGAGACGTCGGCGGCGTCACGCGCTGCTTCGGCTGGGCCCGCCTAAGGCGAGGCAGCGCCCGCTCACCGTTCCGGGGCTTGGTGGGGTCTTTCGACATGCGCGGGAATGTATTCCAGACGGTCCTACCGTCCTAGCAGTCGGTCCAGAAGCGCAAACCCGAACACCGTCAGGCTCATCACTCCATTCATCGTAAAGAAGGCCGCATCCAGCCGGGAGAGATCCTCGGGCCGCACCAGGTGGTGCTCATACGCCAGGATACCGGTCGCCAGGATCAGGCCGACGAAATACCACGCCCCAAACCCCGCACCGATGCCGAAGACCGCCAGCGCGGGAATCGTGATTGCGTGGAGCAGTTTGGCCGCCAGGATACTGCGTCTCGTGCCCAGCCGCACCACCGCGCTCTTCAATCCCTCGCGGCGGTCGAACTGCTCATCGGGCAGGGAGTAGAAGATGTCGAATCCCGCCACCCAGGTGGCCACGCCCAGCGCGATGACCGGCAGGAGCCACCAGGGCTGGCTCCATCGTCCGGTGACCGCCAGGTATCCGCCCGCCGGCGCGATCGCGAGGGAGAGGCCCAGCCAGAGGTGGGGCCACCAGGTGAATCGCTTGGACAGGCTGTAGGTCATCACCCAGCCAAGCGCGAATGGGGAGAGCATCAGGCACAGCGGATTGAGCTGCCACGCGAACAGGATAAACGCCGCGCCGGCGATGAGCACCGAGACCCAGGCCTGCACCAGGGTGAGCGCGCCGCGCGGCAGCTCGCGGTTGGCGGTGCGGGGGTTCTTCGCGTCCCAGGCGCGATCGGCGATCCGGTTGAACCCCATCGCCACCCATCGCGCGGCGGAAAACGCCAGCACCACGAACAGCACCTTCTGCCACGAGACCGTCTCATGCATGGAGGCGGCGAGGACGCCGAGCAGCGCGAAGGGGAGGGCGAAGAGCGTGTGGGGGAGCTTGACGAAGCTGGCCAGCCGGGCGAGCAGCGATGGCCCAGCGAAGGTTTGCCCCTCCCGGCCGGGAAGCGGGGAGCGGGGAGCAGGGAGCGGGTTGCTCATCCGAGCTTGATGCCCAACCGGTTCCACATCTCATCGACCCGCTTTTTGGTGGCGTCGTCCATTTTTATCAACTCCGGCCACTCGCGGGCGAATCCTTCCTCCGGCCACTTGCGGGTGGCGTCGATGCCCATCTTGCTACCGTAGGTAAACGCCCGGCTGGAATGGTCCAGGACGTCCATGGGGCCCATGGTGAACCGCACGTCACGCTCGGGATCGATGTTATTGAGCGCCACCCACCACGCCTCGTCGGGATCCTGAACATTGACCTCCCGGTCCACGATCACCAGCACCTTGGCCAGCGACATCAGCCCGGCGCCCCACAGAGCATTCATCACCTTGTAGGCCTGGCCGGGGTACTGCTTGTCGATCGACACGAACACCAGGTTGTGGAAGATGCCCGGAGCGGGCATGTGATAATCCACGATTTCCGGCACGGTGAGCTTGAGCAGCGGCAGAAAAATCCGCTCGGTGGCATGGCCGAGATAATAGTCCTCCATAGGGGGACGGCCCACCAGCGTGGCGGGATAGACCGGCTGCTGCTTCATCGTCACCGCGGTGACGTGCACCTTCGGGTAGTAGTCCGCCAGTGAGTAGAAGCCGGTATGGTCGCCGAACGGCCCCTCCAGCACCAGTTCCTCCGCGGGATCGATGAAGCCCTCCAGCACGATCTCGGCCTCGGCGGGCACCTCGAGGCCGCAGGTAAGGGCCTTGGCGAGCTCGACCGGATTCCGGCGCAGAAAGCCGGCAAAGAGGAACTCGTCGATGGTGGGCGGCAGCGGCGCGGAGCCCGAATAGATGCTGGCCGGATCACCGCCGATCGCGATCACCACCGGCATCTTCACGCCCTTGGCGGCCATCTCCCGCCAGTGGGCCGCGCCGACCTTGTGGCGCTGCCAGTGCATCGCCAGCGTGTCCCGTCCGATCACCTGGATCCGGTACATCCCCACGTTGCGGATGCCCCGCGAAGGATCTTCGGTGATCACCATCGGAAGGGTGATATAGCGCCCGCCATCTTCCGGCCAGGTCACCAGGAAAGGAATTCGGCCCAGGTCGATTTCGGCGCCCCGTTGTACCACCTCCTGGCAGGCCGGGCGGCCGCTCCGGGTCCTGGGAGGAAACTTGGCCATCTCCGCCAGCTTGGGCAGCATGGCCAGCTTGCCGAACAGCCCGTCGGGCACCTTGAGATTGAGCATTTCGGAAATTCGGGCGCCGACCTCGTTCAGATTGTCCACGCCCAGCGCCAGACACATCCGCCGCATCGACCCGAACAGGTTGATCGCCACGGGAATCGGGCTGATGCTCCCGTCTTCCATCACCGGCGTCTCGAAGAGCAGGGCGGGACCGCCGCCGGGAGACTTCATGCAGCGGTCGGCGATCTCGGCGATCTCGAGGCGGGTGGAGACCGGCTCGCGGACGCGCACCAGCTCCCCGGCCCGTTCGATCTCCGCGATGAATTCACCCAAGCTGTCCAGCGCCATCTAGGCTCCTTGTCTCGTTCCGACGTGTATCGCGCAGATCCCGCCAAAGTGCATGGTGTACGTCACGTCGACGAAGCCAGCGCGCTTCACGCGAGCCGCCAGCTCATCCGGCCCGGGAAAGGCGAGGACCGACTCTGGCAGCCAGGAGTACGCGTCCCTATGTTTCGAGACGAATCGTCCGATCATTGGCAGCAGGTGCCGGAAGTAGGCGAGGTACATCCCGCGCATCGGCTGGCTGCGAGGAGTGGTGAATTCCAGGATCACGAACCTGGCACCCGGCTCGAGGACGCGCGCCGCTTCCCGGAGGCCAGCATCGAGATCCATCAAGTTGCGCACGCCGAAGCCCACGGTCGCGCCGGAGAACGCGGCGTCGCCGAATGGCAGCGAAAGCGCATCGGCGTTGACCGGGACCGATCGGGCTGCCTTACCGGCGCCCCGCACCAGCATCGCCTGCACGAAGTCGGCGCCGACCACGCGGCCCGCAAACCGGGGCCGGTTGGCCA
>JAYUAL010000423.1:0-3307 GCA_043741355.1 Gemmatimonadales bacterium
TATGCGCCGGCGCCACGCCCGAACCCTCAGCGCCACTCTCCCCGCGTGCCCCTGGTGCGGCCATCACGCAGACGACCTAACCTTTGTGACACAGTAGTACTAACAGGGTGCTGAAAAAGTCGCCGAAAATGGTCTGGCGCACCTGCAGCAATCATATAGGTTGGTGCGACCCTCCCAGCGAGAGCGCCGATGCGCGGTCCCGACGAGCGCCAGCTCATGGAGCAGCTCGACTACAACTTGCTGTACCGGTGGTTTGTCGGCCTCACACCGGATGATGCGGTCTGGGTCCCCACGGTCTTCACGAAGAACCGCGACCGGCTGCTCGAGGGGAATATTGCGGAGGCGTTCTTTCAGCAGGTGCTCGCCCTGGCCGATCAGCACTAGTGTCTGTCCCACGACCACTTCACCGTCGCCGGCACGCTGCTGGAGGCGTGGGCGAGTCATAAGAGCTTCCGGCGAATCGACGGGACGACTCCGCCCCCGTCGGACGATGATCCCAGCAACCCGAGTGTGAACTTCCGCGGGGAAAAGCGGTCCAACAAGACCCATCGCTCCGTGATGGATCCGGAGACCCGCTTGGTGCGCAAGACGTGGACCGAGAGCAGGATCCCGCCGTCCTTGACCAGCCCCTCGTAGCGCTTGGCCTCGTACTCCGGGATGCCCATCCCGATCAGCGCGCCGGCCAGGCCGCCCACCGCGCCGCCGACCGCCGCGCCGCTCAGGGCCGCCATGATCGGGCCGGCGGCAATGAACGGTCCAATGCCGGGAATGGCCAGCGCACCGATGCCGGCCAGCCAACCCAGGGTCCCGCCGATGACCGCGCCCGACGTGACGCCGGCCGCGGCCCCTTCGGGAGCCTTGGTGTGCTTCTCATGGGCAAACTCCTTGGTGCCCTGGTTCTCGGGGAAGAGGACCGAGATGTCCTGGGGCCGGAAGCCGCCCGAGCGGAGACGGTCTACCGCCAGCTCGACCTGACTGCGCGAGCTGTAGATGCCGAATACGGCTGTACTAGCCATGGGTATTTCTCATGGTGAGGTGAACTATTGCCCCGATTTCTCGGGCTTGATGGTCAGATGATTGACCACGTGGATGACTCCGGCGACGCTCTTCGCCTTGGTTTCAATCAGCGCCTTCTCGTCCGCCGACCGGACCGGACCCTTGAGAGTGACCGTGCCCCGAACGGTGATGATCTTCACGTTGTGCGCATAGCCAGACAGCCCGGCATCGTGCATGAGCGCCTGCCGGATCTCATGGGTAATGGCCCGATCCGCTGCCGCGTTGCTCTGGTTCTGCGCGGTCATCTTGTGATCGGTATTCCGCTTGGTGTTATCGGCCGCCACCGTCTTGTGCGTGGTGTCCGGATGTTGGGCCAGCGCGGTGATGGGCGCTCCCAAGGCCAATGCAGCGGCCGCAATCATTGCGGCGGGGAGCCTCGAAGTCGACCACAGTCGGCTTGGCATGGTGTTCCTCCTCCAGTAACGGGTGACCAGAACGTCCCGGCAATGAAAAAGGGCGTGGAAGGGACTCCTCGAGGACCCATTCCACGCCCGCGACCTGCGGATCAGACCTATCCGCCTGTTCGGACGTTCGGAAACCGGTCTATCAATAATTAACCGGTCCTAATGTCAAATTAGAAAAGGAATCCTCATCGTGTAAGGTCCGAATTGGCACCAATTTTCGGACCCCGGTACCTTGAGATTGACGGTTCACAATTCAGCCACCTCCTACACCCCCCGGCACCCCCATCGAGACGCCTGCCGCTCCCGGATCGCGGTCCATCCGCCCGGTCATTCTCGCGAGCTTCGTCGGTACCACCATCGAGTGGTACGACTTTTTTCTGTACGGGACCGCCGCCGCGCTGGTCTTCAACAAGCTGTTCTTCCCCAATCTTGACAGTCTGGCCGGCACGCTCTCCGCGTACGGGACGTTTGCGGTCGGGTTTGTGGCTCGGCCATTGGGCGGGGCGGTGTTCGGGCACTACGGCGACCGGGTCGGTCGCAAGGCGATGCTGGTCTGGTCGCTCCTGCTCATGGGTGCGGCGACCGCGTTGATCGGGGTCCTTCCAACCTACTCCTCGATCGGTGTCTGGGCCCCGGTGCTGCTGGTGGCGCTCCGCTTCGTCCAGGGCTTCGGCGTCGGCGGTGAGTGGGGCGGGGCGGTGCTCATGGCGGTGGAGCACTCACCCGAGGGAAAGCGCGGACTGTACGGGAGCTGGCCCCAGATGGGAGTGCCGGCCGGACTCCTGCTCGCCACCGGGATCTTCGCGCTGCTGTCGAGCAGACTGTCCGAGGCGGAATTCCTGGCCTGGGGCTGGAGGGTACCGTTCCTGCTCAGCGTCCTGTTGATCGGGGTGGGATTGTTCGTCCGGCTCCGGCTGCTGGAGACTCCGGCGTTCACCCGGCTCAAGGTCCAGAGTGGAACCAGCTCGGCCCCGCTGATCCAGGTGTTCCGGGATCACCCTCGCGAGGTGCTGGTCGGGATGGGGATGCGCTTCGCGCAGAACGTCCTGTTTTACATCTTCACGGTGTTCGTGCTGAGCTACGGGGAGAAGACGCTGCACTATCCCAAGAGCACCATGCTGGGCGGCGTGGCCACCGGCGCCTTGGTGGGGCTGTTCAGCATCCCGCTGTTCGGGGCGCTCTCCGACCGGCTCGGGCGAAAGCCGGTGTATCTGGCCGGGGCGGTGATCTCGCTGCTCTACGCCTTCCCGTTTTTCTGGCTGCTGGGGCGGGGTCCGGGGTTTGTCGCGCTGGCGATCGTACTGGGGCTCAACGTGGGGCAGGACATGATGTACGGTCCGCAAGCGGCGTATTTTTCCGAATTGTTCTCAACCCGGGTGCGGTATAGCGGGGCGTCGCTGATCTATCAGCTCACCTCGGTGTTCTCGGGAGGGCTGGCGCCGTTCATTGCCACGCTGCTCCTGGCCCGTTACGGCGCCCCCGCGATCGCGGCCTACATGGCGGCCAGTTGCGCCCTCAGCGTTGTCTCCACGCTCTTTGCGCCGGAAACCTACCGCTCCCGGCTCTGACCCTTCAGTTTCCCTGGTTCAAGCTCTGCAACAGCGCGTAGGCCCCCACCGCGCCCAGAATGGCAAGGCCGGCCAGCATGGTTTTGGGCACGCTCTTGTAGCGGGTGGCGATGGTTTCCACCTGGGAAATGGGCATGACCAGGCGCGCGATGGCGCGGTTGGTGGGGTGGCCGATGATGCTGTCGCCCTGGATGGCCGGGTTGTAGATCTCGACCTTGGACTTGTCGGCCCGGGTCACCCGCACCGCCTCGATCGATTTATCCTTGAGAAGCTCCCGGG
>JAYUAL010000424.1:0-3306 GCA_043741355.1 Gemmatimonadales bacterium
CCACCTCGACGGGCACGATTTCCGCCGCGAACTTGCCCGCCTCGATTGCCTGCACCGCCTTGTGGTGACTCTGGTAGGCGTATTCGTCCTGGTCTTCCCGGCTGATCCCGGCTTTCTGCGCGGTGTACTCCGCATACGAACCCATATGGACGTTGCCGAACGAATCCCACAACCCGTCGTGGATCATCCCGTCGACCATGGTTTGGTTGCCGGCCTTGATCCCGGTCCGCATCCCGAAGACGTAGTGGGGCGACGCGCTCATCGCCTCCATCCCTCCGGCCACGACGCACTGGGAATCACCGGCCTTGATCGATTGCGCGGCGAGCATCACCGCCTTGAGGCCCGAGCCGCACACCTTGTTGATGGTGAGCGCGGGGATGGTGCCGGGAAGGCCGGCGTGGATCATCGCCTGGCGGCCGGAGGCCTGCCCGGCACCGCCCTGCAGCACGTGGCCCATGATCACGTCGTCGATACTGCCGGCGGCGAGGCCGGCGCGCTTCAGCGCCTCCCGAATGACGATCGCGCCGAGCTGCGGCGCGGTGAAGGAGGAGAGACCGCCCAGGTACTTCCCGATGGGAGTGCGGCAGGCGGAGAGAATGACGGGCGTCGTTGCGTCGGACACAGTTTTCTCGGTTGAGAGATGCGGGAAGCAAAATAGACGGGAGGACGGGAGGACGGGAGGACGGGAGCACATCCCGCCTTCCCGTCTTCCCGCCTACGGCACCAGCTCCCTGCGGTCCACCTGTCCCCGAACCTTCTTCACAAACTCCCCGGTCGCGATCACTTCCTGCTTGTTCCCCGCGCCGCGCACTCGCACCGCGACCGCGTCTCCGTCGACCTCGCGCTGGCCGATGATGCCCATGTAGGGCACCTTCTGCACCTCGCCCTCGCGGATCCGGTAGTTGAGGGTTTCGTGACCCGCATCGAGCTGGGCCCGGATCCCGGCCTCGCGGAGCCGCCGGGTCACTTGCTCCGCGCCCTCGCGCTGCTCCTCGCTGATCGGAATGATCCGGACCTGCTCCGGCGCCAGCCACACCGGGAAGGCGCCGGCGAAGTGCTCGATCAGGATCGCCATGAACCGCTCGAAGGAGCCGCTGACGGCACGGTGGATCACCACCGGCCGGTGCTCGGTGTTGTCCTCGCCCACGTACTTGAGGTCGAAGCGCTCCGGGGCGGCGTAGTCCAGCTGGATGGTGCCCAGCTGCCAGGTCCGGCCGAGGGAGTCGGCCACGTCGAAGTCGATCTTGGGGCCGTAGAACGCGCCGTCGCCCGGTTTGAGCGCATAGGGCAGCCCGGTGGCCTCGAGCGCTTGCCGGAGCCCCGCCTCGGCGCGGTCCCACAGGGCGTCGTCGCCGATCCGCTGCTCCGGCCGGGTCGCGAACTTGAGCGTCGCAGTGAGGCCGAAGGTCTGGTAGTAGGCGAGAATGAACTCGACCAGCCGCTTCACTTCCTCCGCGATCTGCCGCTCCATCAGGAACACGTGGCAGTCGTCCTGCTGAAACTGTCGAACCCGGGTGAGCCCGGAGAGCGCACCCGATACTTCGTTCCGGTGCAGCACATCGTAGGTGCTCATGCGGAGCGGCAGCTCCCGGTACGAGTGCTTCTTCGCCAGGTACATCAGGTAGTGCGAGGGGCAGTTCATCGGCTTGAGCGAAAAGTCGTGCTCCCCGGTTTCCCGGTCGAGCACCAGGAACATGTTCTCCCGATACTTGCCCCAGTGCCCCGACAGTTCCCACAGCCCCTTGTTGTAGAGCAGCGGAGTCCGCACTTCCTTGTAGCCGTCCCGCTGCAGCTCCCGGAGGTATTCGTTCAGCACATTGATCATGGTCGTTCCGCGATCGGTCCAGAACACCGCCCCGGGCGCGAAGGAGTGGAACATGAACAGGTCCAGCTCCTTGCCCACTCGGCGGTGATCCCGCTTGCGCGATTCCTCGAGCCGGTGCAGGTAGGCATCGAGGTCTTCCTTCTTGAACCAGGCGGTGCCGTAGATCCGCTGCAGCATTTGCCGCCGCTCGTCGCCCCGCCAGTAGGCCCCGGCGCCATGCAGCAGCTTGAAGTGCTTGAGCCGGCCGGTGCCGGGAATGTGGGGGCCGCGGCAGAGGTCCACGAAGGGACCGTCGGTGTAGACGGTGATGGTCTCGTCGGGACCCAGCTCGGCAATGCGCTCGAGCTTGAGCGGATCGTCGGCGAAGCGCCGGTTGGCCTCGTCGCGGTCCACTACCTCGCGGAGAAAGGGATAGTCCTTGGCGGCCACTTCGCGCATCACCCCCTCGATCTTCTCCAGATCCTCGGGCGTGAACGGACGCGGCACGTCGAAATCGTAGTAGAAGCCGTCCTCGATGGGCGGGCCGAAGCCGATGCCGGCCTGGGGAAAGACCTCCCGCACCGCGGTGGCGAGCGCGTGCGCCGCGGAGTGGCGCAGCAGCTCCAGGGCATCGGGATCGCGGTCGGTGAGAATCGCGACCGTCGCGTCTGCTTCGATCGGCCGATTGAGGTCTCGGACCTGGCCATTCACCCGGATCGCCAGCGCCGCCTTGGCGAGCCCCGGCCCGATCTGTCGCGCCAGCTCCAGCCCCGTCGTGCCGGAGGGGACCTCCCGTACGCTGGCATCCGGCAGGGTCAGGCGGATCGCGCTCACCGGCTGTCCTCCACCCCCGCCGGGATCACCACCGCGGGGGTATTGCGCTCCAAGGCAAAGAAAAGCGCCAAGCCGGTCAGGACGACCAGCGCCAGCAAGAGGAGTCGGCCTATCGGTGGCCGGCCGGTCGATCTGGAAGCCTTGGGCATGGTGCGGTCTCGATTCTCGGGGCGCATTCGGGGTATTAAGTTAACCGCATGCAACTGCCTGTCACACGCCGTCTTCGGCGCGGAGGCCGTGGTTCGATCGGGCCTTGGGCGCTGGTCGGTTTCGGGGCGGGAATCGCCGCCGGATTCCTGGTCGGCGAGATGTTTGGCGGCGGCGGGAGCGCCCGGGTCGGCCGACTCGTGGGGTCCCTCACGTCCACGCCCAAGACTGAGAGCCGCTCTGATCGGGCTGCGACCATCCTCGCGGTCCTCGAGGCCGAGCCGGAGCTCACCGGCCTCCGGTTCTCCCTGGTTCAGGCCGGCCGTGGCGGGTTTGAGCTCCGTGGCTGGGTGCCCGACCGCTCGGCCCGCGCCCGGGCCTCCCGGCTGGCCCAGGCCGCCTCGGGGGGACTGCCGATCGTGAACCGGCTGCTGGTGCGCGGAGAAGATGACGCCCACTCCGACCTCGTGCTCGACGACGAGCCCCGGTCGGCATGACGCCCGATACCGCGCTTCCCCCCC
>JAYUAL010000425.1:0-7710 GCA_043741355.1 Gemmatimonadales bacterium
CTTCAGGAGGCGCATTCGGGGCCCGATCTCGGCGTCAAGCAGGCCGGCCTGATGGTGCTGAACACGGCGCGCCGTCCGGCGATCCTGGTGGAGGTGGGGTTCAGTACCAACCCGGAAGACGCGAAGCTTCTCAGCGGCCGTGTCACTCAGAAAAACCTGGCCTCCTCGATCGCCGATGCCGTCGTCGCCTACCTCCTGGAGTACGAGCGGAAGTCGGGGCAGGGGCCCGTATCCGCCGGCAACGGGAGTCGCTCGGGGCGGCGGTGAGCACCGGCCCGCGCTCCCTCGTCGTCTTCGGTCACACCTTCCAGAATCCAGTGCTTCTTGCCGCCGGGACCGCGGGATTCGGCCGCGAGCTCGACGGCGTGATGGATCTCGACCGCCTGGGAGGCATCGTGACCAAGGCGGTTTCCTTGGCCCCCCGCGCCGGGAACCCGCCTCCGAGAGTCGCGGAATTTCCCGGCGGGATGATCAACTCCGTCGGGCTCGCGAATCCTGGCCTCGAGGTGGTGCGGAGCCGGGATCTGCCTTGGCTCACCGCACGACTCACCCGCGCAAGAATCTTCGTCAACGTGGTCGGGTTCACTGAATCGGAGTACGCCGAGGTCGTTTCGGGGCTCGACGACCTCGACGCGATCACCGGCTATGAGCTGAATCTGTCCTGTCCTAATACGTCAGCGGGCGGAGTGGAGTTCGGCGCCGACGGTGCCTCGGTGGCCCGGGTGGTGAACGGCTGCCGCCGTACCACCCGGCGGGCCCTCATCGCCAAACTTTCCCCGGCACTGCCCGACATTGCCGCCATCGCGCGGGCGGCCGTAGACGCGGGGGCCGATGGGATTTCCGTGGTCAACACGATGCCCGGGTACCTGTACGACAACGCACTCCCCCGGCTGGGGAGTGGAAACGGCGGCGTGAGCGGGCCCGCGCTACTGCCCATCGGCCTGCTCGCAGTCCGCAAGATCAAGGAACGGATGCCCGAGGTGCCGGTGATCGGTGTAGGGGGGGTGCGCAGCGCGCGCGACGTCCGGCAATACCTCCGCGCCGGTGCATCCCTGGTCGCTATCGGCACGGGCCACCTGGCCGACCCGCACCTGCCCGCGCGCATCGTGCGCGATCTGGAGGCCAAGGGTGGCTGAGCTGATCCTGGCGCTCGATCTCCCCGATCGGGCCTCGGCGCTCCGCATGCTGGATCGTCTGCCCGCGCTCCGCTGGGTCAAGATCGGATCGATCTTGATGATCGCCGAGGGTCCCGACCTGGTGCGCGAGATCGCAGGACGGGGACTCTCGGTTTTCCTCGATCTCAAGTGGCATGATATCCCGAACACGGTGCAGGGCGCGGTAGCCGCGGCCCGGGGACTCGGCGTGCGCATGGCTACGGTGCACCTGCTCGGCGGGCCCGCAATGCTGCGCGCCGCCGCCGCCGCGGCGGGTGGCGAGATGGCGGTGGTGGGCGTGACGGTCCTCACCTCGCATGACGAGGCGGAATACGCCCACACCACCGGCAGGCCATCGGTGCGGCTGCTGGATGAGGCGGCGCGGCTTGCCCGCATGGGGATGGCGGCCGGGCTGGCGGGAGTGGTGTCGAGCCCACACGAGGTCGACCGACTTCGCACCGGGCTTGGGCCGGACCCGCTGATCGTGGTGCCGGGTATTCGGCGCGCCTCCGACGATCCTGGCGATCAGCTCCGCACCGCCACGCCCGCCGAGGCAGTGCGCCTGGGCGCAACTCACCTGGTGGTGGGGCGACCGGTGCTGCTGGCGTCTGATCCGGAGGGTGCGTTCGAGGAGCTTGCTTCGGCGACTGCGGGTAGAGCCTAGGGCTTGCTGGAAGAGGCCCGCGAGGCCCTTGTGGAGGCCGGGGAGCCTCCCATCTGCAACACCACGCGCAACGCGCTTATCACCCGCCGGAAACTCTCGTCGTCCTGCGCGTCAGCCCGAGTGCCGGAGGGCTCGGCCGATTCCCGCTTGGCCGCGGCGTCACTCTCCAGAATCTGTCTAGTGGATGGAAGCTTGACATCGTCGGTCATGCCGCGTCAGGGAGCAAATCGCGCGCCTTTGCCGGGCCCCCTCGCGACGATTTTCGGTCGATGTTCGGGGAACTCAAGGGTTATGGCGCGGGGCCAGCTGAGGGCCCGAATCCCAGCCATAGCCTGTCTTCTTCCCCGCCGCGAACGTCAGCCCGACCATGACCATCAAATCGTGATGAGTAAACCGCCGTCCCTCACCCGCCGGATAGATCTGTCGGGTAGCGTAGCTGCTGCCATAGACATGGAGCAGTGCGTCTGCGCCGACCCCGACATTGGGTCCAACCCGTTGGATCAGATTCAGTCCAGCGGACCATCCCACCGACGTAGAACGATCGAGCAGGCGCGTGGCTGAACTCGACCGCCTGATCCATACTGGGCCGGCGGCCACCCGGACGTGCAGCGGAAAAGTCGGTGGGGTTACCGAGACTCCCAGTCGCACGCTGACAAAGAGGTGAGATACCGAAATCGAGGAGTCCCGGCTCCTGATGCTCGAGGTCACGTCGGGATTGAATATCAGAAAACTCGAGTGCGAATTGCGAGAGTGCAAGATTTCGGTTTCGACGCGAACCCGAGGATGGAGGGCCGCGCCGAGCCGAAGCCCGACCAGATGCACGTTCCCCCCGGAGTTGATTTCCCAGGCGTCGTTAGTCAGCAGGTGGGTTACGGTGTAGGGCCTGATCCATTCGGCGCGGGCGTCCTGGTCGAAATGCACCCCCACGCGCGGGCTGATCTCAAACTGGGCCGCTGCATGCCCAGGAATGACCATGGTGGTCCCGAGCACCCCCAGCAGTGTCAGGTGACTGTTTTTCACGAGGATCCGGCTTTCGGTTTCGGTATGCGTTCGGGTCTGGTGGGCCGAGAAGGGGTCGGGGCCCTGAGGCGTGTCATTGTCCAACCCTGCCATTGGCAACGACCTACCCTTGCCATAGGCGGGCTCCTCGAGTATCCTTCAAAGCTCCCCTTCAAACTCATCCGGGAGTTTTTTGTGAAGGTTCGTTCGAGCGTCAAGCCGATCTGCGAGCACTGCAAGGTGGTCAAACGCCAGGGAGTGATCCGGGTGATTTGTAAGCGAAACCCCAAGCACAAGCAACGGCAGGGCTGATATGGCGCGTATCGCAGGCGTGGATCTTCCCCGCGAAAAGCGGGTCGAAGTTGCCCTCACGTACATTTTCGGCATCGGGCGCCCCACCAGCAACAAGCTGCTCGCCAACTCGGGCATCGGCCCGGACACTCGGGTACGGGATCTCTCGGACGCGGAAGTGGCCCGGCTCCGGCAGCTGATCGAGCGGAGCGTCAAGGTCGAAGGCGCGCTTCGCACCGAAGTCGCTATGAACATCAAGCGGCTGATGGATATCGGCTCCTACCGTGGCTCACGCCACCGGAAGGGACTCCCGGTCCGCGGCCAGCGTACCCATACCAATGCGCGCACCAAGAAGGGGCCGCGCCGCGCTATCGCGGGCAAGAAGAAGGCGACGAAGAAGTAACCTATGACATCTCCCGAAGCTCCCGCGGCCCCGGCCGCCGCCGCGCCGGTCAAGGCGCCAGTCGTCAAGAAGGGCAAGAAGACGGTCGAGTCCGAGGGCATTGCCCACATCTCGGCCACCTTCAATAATGTGCTCATCACCATCACCGACATGCGCGGTAACACCATCGCGTGGGGCACCGCCGGGAAGGCGGGGTTCAAAGGCTCCAAGAAGAGCACCCCCTTCGCGGCCACCGTGGCCGCCGAAAATGTGGGTCGCGAGGCGATGAACATGGGCGTCCGGAAGCTCCACGTACTGGTCCAGGGCCCCGGCAGCGGGCGCGAGTCCGCCATCCAGGCGCTGGCGTCGGTGGGCCTCCGGGTGGTCTCGATCAAGGACGTCACCCCGATTCCCCACAACGGGTGCCGTCCGCCCAAGAAGCGGCGGGTCTGAGTCATGTCGCGATACACAGGACCGGCGTGCCGGTTGTGCAGGCGGGAAGGCACCAAGCTTTTTCTCAAGGGATCGCGCTGCCTCACCGAAAAATGCGCCGTCGAGCGCCGGGGCTATCCACCCGGCCAGCATGGCCAGTCCAATAGCGGCCGCGGCGGGCGGAAAATGTCGGAGTACGCCAAGCAGCTGCGAGAAAAGCAGAAGGTCAAGCGGATCTATGGGCTGTCGGAAACCCAGTTCCGCAATACGTTCGACCGCGCCAGCCGGGAAAGCGGTGTCAAAGGCACCAACCTCCTCGTGGCGCTGGAAACCCGGCTCGACAACATCGTCTACCGGATGGGGTTCGCGACCAACCGGAAGGGCGCTCGCCAGCTGGTGCGCCACGGCCACGTGCAGATCAACGGCGAACGGGTGGACATCCCCTCCTACCGGGTCGTGCCCGGCGAGGAAGTGCGGGTGGCTCCCGAGAGCCGCGAGCTGGTGCCGGTGAAGATCGCGCTGGAGAGCTCCACCCGCGGCGCCCCGATGACCTGGCTCTCGGTCGACTCGGCCAAGGCCTCCGGCCGCGTCACCATGTTGCCGACGCGCGATGGAATTCCGCTCAATGCCCAGGAACAGCTCATCGTCGAGCTTTACTCGAAGTAAGCGGGGGATGGCACACGCATGACGATCGACATGACCGGTCTGGTCCGCCCCTACATGGTCGAAATGACCAAGCGGGAGGACAATCCGAACATCGCCGAGTTCCGGCTTCAGCCGCTGGAGCGCGGTTTCGGCTACACCCTGGGCAACTCGCTCCGGCGCCTGCTCCTGTCCTCACTGCGGGGCTCCGCCGTGTGGGCGTTCCGGATGGACGGCGTGGTGCACGAGCACCAGACGGTGGCCGGCGTCCTGGAAGACATTCACCAGATCATTCAGCGCCTCAAGGCGCTGACGCTGGTCCTGGATGAAGACAAGGACGAGGCCATTCTGCGGATCCGCCGCGAGGGCAAAGGCCCCGTGTTCGCCCGGGATATCCAGGAGTCGGCCGGCGTCCGGGTGGTGAATCCCGATCACCTCCTGTTCACGCTCCAGGACGACAAGGACATCAGCTGCGACCTGTACGTGAACAAGGGCCGCGGCTACGTCGAGTCCGAAGTGCACCACGTCGACCGCTCCATGCCGGTGGATGCGGTGCGCATCGACGCGATCTACAACCCGGTGCGCCGAGCTAACTTCACCGTCAGCGAAACCCGGGTCGGGCAGCGCACCGACTACGACCGGCTCGCCGTCATGGTGGAAACCAACGGCACCATCAGCCCCGAAGACGCTATCGCGTACGCGGCGGCCCTCGCCACCGAGCACTTCCGGTTCTTCATCGACTTCGGGCGGGTTCCCCAGCAGCGCGCGCTTCCCGCGGAAGGCGTGAGCATCACCGGCGGCCTCAAGATGAAGCTCGAGCGCCTGATCGACGACCTCGGTCTGTCGGTGCGCTCGCTCAATTCGCTCAAGAACTCCAACATCCGGACGCTCCGGGATCTGGTGGAGTTCAGCGAGGAAGAGCTGCTCAAGGTCAAGAACGTCGGTGAAAAGGCCGTTGCCGAAATCGCCGAGCTCCTGCAGCGCGAGGGGCTCAAGTTCGGCATGGCGTTCGAGGAAGTCGACGGAGATCTGCGGGTGGCCCGGAGCGGCGGCGCCGCCGTCGACGGTTCCAGCGCGCCTGGGGAGAACGCGTAATGCGGCATCGCGCCAAGGGGAAGCAGCTTTCCCGCACGTCCACCCACCGGAAGGCGCTGCTCCGGAACATGGCGGCCAGCCTGTTTCAGCACGACGCCATCGTCACTACCGAGGCCAAGGCCAAGGAGCTCCGGCCCTTTGCCGAGCGGCTGATCACTCTCGCGCGGCGGGGTGATCTCCACGCTCGGCGCCAAGCCGAGCGCAAAATCCCCGATCGCGCTATCCTGGGCCGGCTGTTCAAGGAAATCGGGCCCCGCTTCGCGGCGCGTCCGGGGGGGTACACCCGCATCCTCAAGCTGGGGCACCGCGTGGGAGATGGCGCGGACATCGCGCGCATCGAGCTCCTGTCCGAGTGACCCCGCGAGTGGGACGGGGTACGACGAAGGGGACCTGTATAAGGTCCCCTTTTTTGCCGAACGCCGCGCCGGGAGAGCGGTGGTCAGCTCGCCTTGCGGACCTTGTTGCTCTTGATGCACTGGGTGCAAACCCGCACCCGGCGTATCTCGCCCGCAATGGTGGTCCGAACGGTCTGCAGGTTGGGATACCAACGCCGCTTGACCCGGTTGTTCGCGTGACTCACGTGGTTGCCGGTAGTCGGCCCCTTGCCACAGACGGTACACACCCGCGCCATGATTCGACTCCGGAGAAGGCTTCGTTTCGAGCCTGGAAAGGTAATCCCATGTGGCGTTTAGCTCAATACTCACGACGGATGGTGGGGACCGATGGGTCAGTGCGGACGGCAATGGCCGTCCGCACCGTCCTCACCGTCCCCCCCGTCCGACAGCCCCATGCCTAGAGCCCTCATCACCGGCATCACCGGTCAGGACGGCTCCTATCTCGCCGAATTGCTCCTGGCCAAGGGGTACGAAGTCTACGGCGTGGTCCGGCGGACCAGCCACCATAGTTTCGAGCGGATCGAACACCTGGTGGACCGGGTCCACATCGTGACCGCCGACCTGCTGGATCAGCACTCCCTCACGGTGGTGCTCCAGGACGTGCGGCCCGACGAGGTCTACAACCTGGCCGCCCAGTCCTACGTGCCCACGTCGTGGACTCAGCCGGTGCTCACCGGTGAATTCACCGCCCTCGGCGTTACCCGGATTCTCGAGGCCGTCCGCCTGGTGCACCCGACGGCGCGGTTCTACCAGGCCAGCTCGTCCGAAATGTTCGGCAAGGTTCAGGAGACGCCCCAGAGTGAGAGCACCCCGTTCTATCCGCGATCGCCCTATGGCGTGGCCAAGGTGTACGGTCACTGGATCACGGTGAACTACCGGGAGTCGTATGGCCTGTACGCGGTAAGCGGCATCCTGTTCAATCACGAATCGCCCCGGCGCGGCATGGAGTTTGTCTCCCGCAAGGTGACTGACGGTGCCGCGCGTATCCGGCTGGGGCTGTCCAGCCAGCTCCGCATGGGAAACCTCGACGCTCGACGGGACTGGGGCTTCGCCGGCGACTACGTCGATGCCATGTGGCGGATGCTGCAGCGGGAGCAGCCTGCGGATTATGTCATCGGGACTGGCTCCGCCCATAGCGTCCGGGAGCTGGTCGAGACGGCCTTCTCCCACCTCGGGCTCGACTGGCGCAAGTACGTGGTGAGCGACCCGGCGTTCATGCGCCCGGCCGAAGTGGACGTGCTGCTCGCCGACCCGGGCAAGGCTCAAGCCGAGCTGGGCTGGAAGCCGACGGTGGACTTCAAGCGCCTGGTGGAGATGATGGTGGACGCGGACCTCGAGCGGTTGAAACGCCTGCGGTGAACGTTCTCGTCACCGGTGCCGACGGTTTCGTCGGGGGATGGCTGGTCCGGGAACTGCTGGGACGGGGCCACGCCGTCACCGGAGTCCATCGCACCGGTGGGCACCCCGCTCCGCTGCTGACCCCGGATGAGCTGGCCGGGGTCGAATGGCGGGCTATGGAGCTGGGAGACTCCGCCTCGGTGGCGAGCGGAGTCGCGGGACGCTGGGACGCGGTGGTGCATCTTGCCGCCGTGGCCTCCGGGTCCGAGGCGCGGCGCGATCCGGGGCTGGCGTGGGAAATCAACGCCGCGGGGACGG
>JAYUAL010000426.1:0-3284 GCA_043741355.1 Gemmatimonadales bacterium
TGCTGATGCTCGCCTTCGCGGCGCTGGCTCTCGACCTCGCGGGCGATCCGGTCCATGGCCAGCACGGCCTCGAGCGAGTAGGCACCGACCGCCGTCTCCGCCGAGAGCATGACCGCGTCGGTCCCATCCAGGATGGCATTGGCCACGTCCGACGCTTCCGCCCGGGTCGGGCGGGGCGCGTTGATCATGCTCTCCAGCATCTGGGTGGCAGTGATAACCGGCTTGCCGTGGCGATTGGCCTCGCGGATCAGCCGCTTCTGCACCAGCGGGACCTGCTCGAAGGGGAGCTCGACGCCCAGGTCCCCGCGGGCCACCATGATGGCGTCGGCCACCTCGAGGATCCCGTTCAGATGTTTGAGCGCGGTGTCCTTTTCGATCTTGGCCACCAGCTTGATCGTCCTGGGCAGCAGGCCCCGCATCGCCTCCAGATCCTCGGGCCGGCGCACGAAGCTCATGCCGATGAAATCGACCCCCAGCCCGGCGGCCGCGGCGGCATCCTCGCGGTCCTTGTCGGTGATGGACGGGGCGCTCACTTCGATGCCTGGGAGATTCATCCCCTTGTGCGACTTGAGCACGCCGCCGTGCCGAACCCTGCCGTGGACCCGGTCGCCTTTCACGATGCTCACATCCACGGCCATCAGGCCGTCGTCGAGCAGGATCCGGCTGCCGGGGCCGACGTCCCCCGCGAGGCCGTCGTAGGTGGTCGGAATCTCTTCGGGCGCCGCGCCTGCTTCCGGCGCGAACACCACCGCCTCGCCTACGACGAGGTTTCGCGGTGTGGCCAGATCGCCGACCCGGATCCGGGGGCCCTGGAGATCGACCAAGATGGCGGCGGCGGCCGGCCGGGTACCCAGGAGGGTCTTGAGGTCGCGGATCCAGCGGGCCCGGATTTCCGGAGTACCGTGACTCGAGTTGATCCGCACGACGTCGACGCCGGCATCGAGCAGGGACCGCATCTGCTCGAGCTGCTCCCAGGCGGGGCCGAGCGTCGCGACGATCTTGGTTCGGCGGATTGGTGCGGACTTGCTGGCCAAAAGTAGGGGGCGCCTGATAGAAGGTGCCAGAATTTAAGCGGGAACCCTCTAGGACTGCAGCACGATCTCCCCGTCTACGACCGTCAGCCGGACCACCGCGTCCAGGAACGCCTGGCCCTGGCCTTGGTGTACCGCCGGGTCGACCTGCCAGATCACCAGGTCCGCAGTGGCCCCCGGGGCCAGCACTCCGAGCCGGGGAGCCCAGCCGGCCGCCACGGCGGGGTTTTCGGTGTAGGCAGCGACCACCGCATCGAAGGACATCCGCTCCTCGGCGTACCAGGCCGCCTCTCTCGAGGAGCCCAGGGCGCGCCGCTCCATCGCCGCGAAGACGCCCGGCCTCGGGTCGAGCGGCGCGACCGGTGCATCGCTGCCGAAAGCGAGCCGGGCGCCTCTGCCGCTCAGCGTCCGGAAGGCGTAGGCGCCGCGCCCCCGGGTTCCCCAATGCTGCTCCGCCAGCGGAATGTCCACCAGGAGGTGGGCCGGCTGCATGGACAGCACGATCCCGGCCCGTCCCGCCCGGTCGAGGTCGTCGTAGTCCACGCACTGGAAGTGCTCGATCCGGTGGGGCAGGGCGGTGCGAGCCAGGGGCTCCAGGAGATCGAGCGCGCGACGCACCGCAGCGTCGCCGATGGCGTGCACCGTGGACGAGATGCCGTGCGCGGCAGCCATCCGGACCGCCGCCCCGGCGGTTTCCAGACTGGCCAGCGGCATGCCGCAGTCCCGGCTCCCCTCGTAGGGTTGCAGCATCCATGCGGTCCGGCTGCCCAGACTTCCATCCAGAAAGAGCTTGACGCCCCCGGCGGTGATCCAGGGCGAGCCCTCGCCGCTGCGAAAACCCCGGGATATGAGGCCAGGTAGGTCGGCGACGGGAGGATGGAAGAGTACCCGAAGCCGGAGGAGCCCCTCGCGCTCCAGGCCGCGAAAGGCCTCGAGAACGCCCAGATCCTCCACGTCGTGGATTCCGGTGATGCCGGCCTGGTGCGCGGCCGTCTGGGCTTGCAGGAGGGCGTGGCGCAGCATGCCGGGCGGAAGCTCGGGCAGAACCCGCCGGGCCAGATCCACCGCCAGCTCGAGCAGCACCCCGGTGGGCTCTCCCGCCGGATCCCGCACGATGCGGCCCCCCTCGGGGTCGGGTGTGTCGCGGGTGATCCCCGCCCGGGCGAGTGCTGCGGTGTTGACCCACGCCGCGTGGACATCCAGTGAGTCCAGGAAGATCGGATCGGTTCCGAGGGGGTCGAGCACCTGCCGGGTCGGGGGTTCGCTCCACCTATTGGCGTCCCATCCCTGACCCCGGATCCAGCCCTGGGTTCGGCTGCCTTCGGCCACCCGGCGCACCGCTTCTGCCAAGGTCACCGCCGCGCTCAGGTCAACCTGCCGCCGTTTCATGGCCCACTGGGCAAAATGCGTGTGGGCATCGATGAAGCCTGCGGTCAATATCGATCCCGGCATCTGGAACAGGGGGGTGCCCGGTTTGGCCTGCCGGGCGACCTCGCCGGCGGGCCCTACGGCGCGTATGACGCCATCCGCCCAGAGCAGGGCATTGGAGCCCGGCGGACCCGGTACGATGCGGTCCACCATCGCGAGCCCGGAGCGGCCTGGCTGTTGAAAAACCTTGTCCACGGCGTTCACACGGCGTGGGAAGGAGTGCGCAAGTGATTGATAACCATGAGGGGAGATGTTTTCCACACGCCGTCCGCCAGGCAGCGGGGCGCATTCCGAGGGGAAATCGGGGCTCCACATTCCTGTGAATTCACTGAGTTTTCCACACGTGGAAATGGGAAGAAGCTGGGGGGATGGGCCCCAAGTAACGACGCCAGAGGTAGATTGGTAGAACATTGATTATCAACATTCACCGTAACGTGTAAGTCATTCATCCACATGACGTACACATCTTCGTCTCATGTGGAAAATCATCCAGTGATCAAGTACTCCTGGGAGGTTGTTTGACGCGTTTCGGGGGCCAACCTAGATTGGGCAATAACATACTTGACACACCCAGCACTTTGAAGTAACTTCAGGTCATGCTCAAGAGCTACAATACCCCCAGCAACTTGGCCGACGCCATCGCCTATTTCAGCGATCCCGACCAAGCCCTGACCTTTCTGGCCGAACTCCGCTGGCCCAAAGGCGTCCGGTGCCCCCGCTGTTCCTCCGAGAAATCTCCCCTGTTTCTGGCCGTCCGCCGGGTGTGGAAATGCCGGGGGTGCCGGAAGCAGTTCAGCATCAAGGTCGGGACCATTTTCGAGGACT
>JAYUAL010000427.1:0-3274 GCA_043741355.1 Gemmatimonadales bacterium
GCGCCCATGCAGGGAATCGCGAAATACGCCTCGAAGTGGCGGTGCGTGTTCCACGCGAAGGTGCCGATCCGGTCTCCCCGGCGAACGCCGAGTTTGGCGAGCGCGGCGGCCAGCCGATCCACCCGGCGGGCCCAGTCGCCATAGGTATACCGAAAGGTCCCTTCAGCGTGGCGGCTCGCGATGACCCGCCGGTGATGCAACCGGCGGGCGCGATCGAGGAAGTGCGTTAGTGTGAGAGGCCAGTCCATCATGAGCCCTTGCATCGCGGAGCTCCAAGCTAGGGTCAGGATTCAGGGATCAGGCGCACCACGCTTCGGCCGTCTTGACCAGCACTTCCGCGGTCTGAACCACGCTCTCGACGTCGACCCACTCTTCGTCGGCGTGCGCTCCGAGGCCGTGGGGCCCGAAGACCACGGTCTCGACTCCCGCGGCGGCCAGGAGGGCCGAATCCATCCAGGGGGTGTCCCCAATGTGCTGAGGCGGTCGACCCAGCACTTTGGCCGCGGCGGCATCCAGTGCTCTGACGATGCCGGCCTCCCGCCCCACCTCGAACGGCTCCCGGATGAAGAAGGCCTTCGCGGTGGCCACGAACGTGGAATCTTCGCGGCGCAACGGCTCCAGGATGGCTTCGATTTCCGCCATTACCCCGGCTTCGGTCTCACCCGGGATGGTGCGCCGCTCGATCCGAAGCACACTCCTGGCGGCGTAGGTGCTGAGGCCGCTGCCGCCCTCGAGCAGGGCGGCATGCAGCGACGGCGGTCCCACCAGAGCGTGGGGCGGACGGGCGCGCAGCTCTCTCTCCAGCCGTTCGAGGCCGGTGAGGACCCGCCCCATCCGGATGTTCGCGTCGATGCCCTGGTCAAAGCGACTGCCATGCGCCGCTCTTCCCACCACCTCGACCTCGATCCAGAGATAGCCCTTGTGGGACCGGCAGACCCGCAAGGACGTCGGCTCCGTGACGATCGCGGCGTCGGTCCGGAATCTCGTCACCATATCCGCGGTGCCCAGGCTTCCGTACTCCTCGTCAGCCACCGCCGCCACGACCAGATCCCCGCGAAGACGGCGCCCCGCTGCGGCAAGCGACTTTGCAGCGGCCATGCAGGCCGCAAGACTTCCCTTCATGTCGTAGGCGCCGCGGCCGTACAGACGGCCATTCCGCACCGCACCGGAAAACGGCTCGGCCATGCCCGCCACGTCGACGGTATCCATGTGCGCATTGAGCATGAGGCTGCGTCCCCCACCGATACCAGGCAGCCGTGCGGCTACGCTGGGGCGCCCCGGGGCGGATTCAATGGTCCGGACCTCTAAGCCGGCGGTTCCCAGCCAGCTCGCGACATACGCGGCGATCTCCGGTTCGCCCGGAGCGCCGGAGACCAGGGTCGGGTTGATCGAATTGATCCGGACGAGCCCGGCGAGATTTGCCACCAGGTCGTCGCGATCTACCGTCATGCAGATCCCTCGCAGGATTGAAACGGAGTCGGCCGAGGGTCGAGACTGGACTACGCGGGCCTCGGGAGGAGGGCGCGTATGCGTATGTATTATAGATGCATAGGAATACGGCTTGTCCGCCGGTGGCACAAGGCCGGGGTCCCGGTACGCCCCTTGCACCGACTTCGGGGTCACCTGGTCGCTACGCGACTTCCGACGAAGAGGGCCGACGTGATCACCGCTGACGCGAGAAGCCGTATCACCCCGAACGACCTCGACCTGCTGGCCTCGTGCCTGGGATCGCCGTCGCGCGCGGTCTCGCTCGACGCGGTGCTCGACCGCCGCGAGGTGGCATCCTTCCTCCTGCGCAGCGGGATGCCCGGCCCCTCCCCCTCGTTGCTCTTCTACGTCCTGGTCCGCCACTCGCTGCTCGACGTCGGCGTGGAAGACCCGACGGTGGCGGACTACTTTGCCGCCATGCTCCGCGAGTTCGGCTATCGCGGGCGCTCCACGAAGGTAGACGACGTGGACGACCAGGACCACCGCTACCTGGTGGACATCCTGGCGGATCTCTCGGCCTCCACCGGCGCCCGGCAGTTCAAAGTTTCAGTGCATCTGGGGAACTACGCCCTCTGGATGGCTGGCATCTTCCCGGAGCGGGTAGCGGCTCAGCGTATCCGGCGCGGGGGACCGGACCTGTCCTATTACGAAGACCTGGGCGGACGCGGCTACGCGGAAGCCTCCGAACACCAGCTGGCCGAGCGAAGCGGCCTGGAAGACGTGCTCCGGACCGCGGCCGACCGGATCCACGACGTCCGGGTGGCACTCAACCGGGTCAGCTCCCAGCTCGACCTTCGCAGCAGACTCGCCGCCTAGCAGCCCCGCGCCACTCCCGCCCGTGCTGCGGCCGGAGTAGCTTGTCGCCATGCTCCCCTTGGATGGTCGCCGCGCGCTGGTTTGTGGCAGCACGCAAGGCATCGGCAAGGCCAGCGCTATCGCCATCGCCGAGTCGGGGGCCACCGTGGTGCTGCTGGCGCGGAACCCTGATCGGCTCCGAATGGTCTGCGAGGCACTGCCCTCCCCCGGAGGCGCCCCCCACGAGTTCCTCAGCGCCGACTTCTCCGATCCCGCCGTCGTCCGCGCCATGGTACGGGGCTACCTGGATGGTCATCCTCCCTTCCACATCCTGGTCAACAACACCGGCGGTCCCCCGGCAGGCGCGGTGCTGGATGCAACCGACGACGCCTTCCGCGCCGCGTTCAGCATGCACCTGCTCGTCAACCACGCGCTGGTCCAGCTCCTGGTTCCGGGAATGCGGGCGGACCAATACGGGCGCATCGTCAACATCGTCTCTACTTCGGTGCGGGAGCCGATCAAGGGGCTCGGCGTGTCGAACACCATCCGGGCCGCCGTCGCGGGTTGGGCCAAGACCTTGTCGAAGGAGGTGGCCGCCGACGGCATCACCGTCAACAATATTCTGCCTGGCTACACCAGGACGGGGCGGCTCGAGTCGCTGGTGAGCGCCCGGGTAAAAGCCACCGGCGCCCCTCCCTCGACCATCGAGCAGGCGATGATGGCGGACATTCCGATGGGCCGCTTTGCCGATGCAGCGGAGCTCGCCGCAGTGGTGGCGTTCCTCGTTTCCCCCGCGGCCAGCTACATCACCGGCGTGAGCCTGCCGGTGGATGGCGGTCGCCTGGCCTCGATCTGACGCCGTGCGCACCCTCACGAACTACATCGCGGGCGAGCAGGTTCCTCCGGCCGCCGGGCGCTACCTCGACGTGCTGGAGCCCGCCACCGGCGCCGGCTTCGCGCGGGTGCCCGCCAGCGGCGCCTCGGACGTGGC
>JAYUAL010000428.1:0-7676 GCA_043741355.1 Gemmatimonadales bacterium
TGGTGAGCCTGGCCAACGCCCTGCAGAAGACCGATCGTATTGCTGCCGTCTCGGCCACTACCTGGGATCTCGAGGCCGACCGCGAGGGCCGGACCGGCAAGGCGTGCATGGCCGCGCTCGACGCGTTTCTGGGTGCCCGGGGCTCGCGCGCCGGTACGGCATCGCACTGAGCCCACCCGACCCCGGGGCGGCGACCACGCTGGAGGACTACCATGCGCACTGTGCTCCGCCGGCTGCTCGCGCCGGCCCTCATCGCCCTGGCCTGCTCGGCCGCCCTGCCGGCGGCATGGGCCCAGTCGGTCATCGTGAAGCGAAACGTCAATCTTCGGCGCGATCCGTCAACCAGCCAGACGCCGATCCGCCTGCTGCTGCCCCCCGAGGAGCTGGCGCTGCTCGATACAGCCAGGACCAACAACTATTTCCATGTGGTGCTCGCCGAATCGAACGATACCGGCTGGGTCTATTCGCCCAATGTCACCCTGGTGCTCGATCCCGCGGCAAGCCTCACCGCCCTCGCCGCCGCGATCGACCCCGGCTGGTCCAAGCCGCCGCCGGTAGTGGGAACCTTTCGCAGTCCGGTCCAGAATCTCACCTGCGCCGCCACCGGCGATGGCGGCGACACCGGCACCAATCGCCTCAAGAACCGCACCGACGTCCCCGCCGCCTATCACGCCGTGACTTTCGATGCCATCGGCGACCTTCCATACCCCGCGACCGGCGCGAAGAGCAGACTGGACTGGCCGGCGGAATCTCTGACTGTCGTGCTCCGGTTGGAGGGCGCAGCGGTACAGGTGAGTGGCTACCTGGTGGCCATCAAGCCGCAGACCGGAGGCAGCGGCGAGACGACCAATTGCCACATGACCCGGGCGAGCGAAGTGGACTGGCACATGGCGATCACGGAGGAGGCGGGGCAAGGTGAGGAGGCTGCGGTCGTCATCGAGCCCACCCCGCGCATCCGGGTCGACCATCCCAAATGGACCGTGACGCGGCTCACGCCCTGGGTCGACAGTGACCGGCCGGTGCGGATTTCCGGATGGCTGATGTTCGATCCGGCCCATCGCAACCATCTGGGCCGCTTCCGGAAGACGCTCTGGGAGGTCCACCCGATCACGAGGATCGAGGTCTGGCAGGATGACGCCTGGGTCGATCTGGACGATCTGCCGCGTTGAGGCGCTAGAAGCCGCCCCCGCCCCCGCCCCCGCCGCCACCGCCCGATGAGCCGCCGCTGAAGCCCGACCCCCCCGAGCTGCGGGGGGCGGAGCTCATCGCGCTGCCGGCGCTGTTCGACAGCGACGAGAGGCTGTTCGAGAAACTCGCCACGTTGAACGCGTGCAGGTTGGAGCCGACGTACCAGGTGGGCGGCTCGACGTAGATGCCCTGGAAGGCCCTGGCCCACTGCTTGTCGACCCCGAGCGCCATCGCATAAGGCAGATATTTCTCGAACAGCTCAGGCGTCCGGACCACCCGCTCGAAGCGCTCCTTCTCCACCCGCTCGAGGAACTCGCTGAAGCCCAGGATCTTCTCCAGGGCCCGCGCTCCCGCCACGGTGCGCGCCGGCATATTGTGGCCGACGACGAGGATGATGATGGCGATCGCGATGCCGGCGATGAAGAAGGGGATCGGCGTCATGCCGAGGTTGGCGCCGACCGCCGCGCCGCCGAAAGCAGTGAGCGCCCCGAGCACGATGCCCGCGACCCGCCAGCGGGTGCGCACCGAATCGGGCCGCTTGGCGTAGAGCCCCTGTTCCACCAGGCGGTCCATGATGCCGTTCTTGATGCCGGGAAGGCTCTGGTAGAATTCGTTCTTCAGATCCGAGAGCTTCACCGTGGTGGCGGCACCCTCGAAAATCCCGGTGAGCACCAGATGTTCGTGCCCGGAGAGTTCGGCCCATTCCTTCTTGTCCCTGGTTCGATGAAAAACGTAGTCCTTCTCCTTGATCAGGCCGAACAGCTTGGAGTCCTCCACCTCCTCGATCTTGAGGTAGCCGCGCACCGCCAGGTTCACCATGCTGGCGGTGATGTCCCGCATGTCGGCCGACTCGTCGGTCAGTGTGCCGACTTCGGCCGGTGTCATTCCCTGGGGCGGCTCGTACTGAACCGCAATCGGCAGCCGCTGGGGATCCCGGCCCCGCTTCGACCAGTGCATCAGCATCAGGATCAGCACCGGGATCGGCAGTGCGAGCGGCCAGTTGGCGGCGATGAAGCCGGCCGTGCGCTGAACCGCCGTCGGCTGGGGCACCAGGCCCTTGTTCCAGCCCACTACCGCGGTGAGCCCTTCCTTGAACTCGAGCTTGCGCGGCATGGTGATCCGCACCGAGTTGCCCTCGATGGCAATCTGGGCGTCACGCCCGGTGGAGCCGTAGGTGCCGTTGAAGGCGGTGGCCCGCATCCCGGTAGCCCCGACGGGAAGGGTGATCTTCGCCGAGACATCGCCCAGCGCGACGTCCCATTCATCACCGGTGACGTTCCAATACAGCTCGTCGTGATCCTCGAAGAATCGGAGTGCGTTGCGAGCGCGGTACTTGAGCGTGATCGTGCGGGTGGTGTCCTGCGCACCGGGCACCCAGAGCTTGTACTTGAGCAGGGCCCCGTCGCGGCTGGTCTCGGTCCGGAGCGCCGTACCCTGCTCGTCGGTCGCGGAGGTCAGTGAGAGCTGAATGGTCCAGTTGACGCCCAGGCTGGTCCGGTACTTCACCGGAATGACCCGGTAGATCCCGTTCCACGACCCGTTGAAGCGGACCCGAAACGACTCCGCCACGTCGATGCTGCCGTCGGTATTCACGGAGATCTCGGCGTCGAAGCGATGGATCTCGAGGCTGCGCTGGGCCGCCGCGGGCCCGGTCGTCGCCAGCAGCAGCGCGAGGGCGCGGATCATGGGGCCCCTCACACCTCGATCCGCGGCACGGCGGCCTCGGCGCCGTCGGCCAGGCCAAAAAATTCCTCCGGGCCGAAGCCGAACGGGCCGGCCACCAGGTTGGAGGGGAACTGGGCGATCCGGGTGTTCAGGTCCCGCACCACCGCGTTGTAGTAGCGCCGGGAGTTCTGAATGTGGTCTTCGATTTCGGTGAGCGATCGCTGCAACGCGAGAAAGCTCTCGCCGGCCTTGAGCTCAGGATACGCCTCGGCGATGGCCAGGAGCTGCTGCACCTGCCCGGCCAGCGCCCGCTCCGCGGCACCAGCGGCCGCGGGGCCCGACGCCGCGCGCGCGCGGTTTCTGGCATCCACCACGGATTCGAGCGTGCCCTTCTCGTAACCGGAGTGCCCCTTCACCGCCGCCACGAGATTGGGGATCAGATCGTGACGGCGCTTGAGCTGCACGTCGATGTCTGCCCAGGCGTTGCGCGCCAGCATGCGCAGCCGGGTGAGCCCGTTATAGGTGACGGTGAGGTACGCGCCGACGGCGAGAACGGAAACGAGCAGAGCCCAGCCCATATGCAATCTCCGGTTGTGGCCGAACGGTGTCGAAGATAGCGTCCGCCCGGTCTGGCGCCTACTCGACAAAGCCGATGGTCTGAACACTCGGGACCTGGCGCACCCGCGGAGCAGACCGACTAGCTTGGCCGTGAGGTTGGCGACGGGTCGCTGAAAAGCGGCTCGAGATTCTGCTACGCAAGTTTCGGAGATGGGAGGGAGACCTATGCCATTCAGACGTGTGCTGTTCCCCGCTCTCGCGCTGATTCTCACCAGCACTGCGGCCCTTCCGAGGCGCGTACTGCCCATCGCGGCCCCGAACGACAACCGTCAGCCGGCCGGCGTCCTGCGCGAGGGCATCCTCACCATCGCGCTCGAAGCCAAGCTGACCATCTGGCACCCCGATGGCGACTCGCTGCCGGGCCTCCCGGTCGAGGCCTTCGCCGAGGCGGGCAGGCAACCGACGGCGCCGGGACCGCTCCTGCGCGTCCCCGCGGGTACCGAGATTCGCGCCTCGGTCCGCAACACCAGTTGTAAACTCATATAAATCAATGATTTAACTAGCACCATTGATTTTCGGTATTTCTTCGGTATTCTAGGAGGTGTTTACTCACCTCCACGCCCACTCCTGGTTCTCCCTGGGTCAGGGCGCCTCCAGTCCCCAGGCAATGATCGCGGCCGCGGCTGCGCGCGGGTTCTCCGCGCTCGCCTGCACCGACACCAATGGAGTCTACGGCGCGGTCGAATTTCAGCGCGCCGCTGAAGAGGCCGGTCTGCGGCCGATCCTGGGCGCGCACCTGATGCTCGGTGATGAGGAGTGCGTGGCGCTGGCCATGGACGAGCGGGGTTGGGGAGCGATTTGCCGGGCCATCACGTCAATTCACTGGCGTGAGATTGCTTCGGGACCTTCGGCCCCTCGCAATGACAACTGTAGCAGTCATCGCGAGGCCACGCAGTGGCCGTGGCGATCTCTCTCCGACCTCCTCGCCCACGATCGCGCCGGGGCGCTCATCCTCTCCTCGAGCGTTCCCTTTCTCGAGCGCATCGTCTCCCGAAGCGGCCCGAGCGATGTCTACGCCGAGCTTCGCCCCGGCAAGGAGCGCCACGCCGTGCTGGCGGCCGCGCGCCGGCTCGGACTACCTCCCGTCGTCACCAATGCCGCCATGTTCGCCCACGCCGAAGACTGGGCCCGGCACCGGCTGCTGTGCACGATCAGTCTCAATACGACGCTCTCTAAAGTCGGACAGGCGGACGGGCGGACGGGCGGACACGGAGCATCTTCGACCGCCCGACCGCCTGACCGCCTGTCCGCCCCAGATTCCTGGCTCAAGACAGAGTCCGAGCTCGCCCGCCACTTTCCCGATGTTCCCGAGGCGCTCGACCGCGCCGCGGAGCTGGCCGATCGGTGTCGTTACCGGATACCCATCGGAAGTCGGATCGTGCCGCCCCGCTACGCCGGAGCTACCGACGCCTTGCAGCAGCTCAGCGCCATGGCCTACGAGGGCGCCGCGCGGCGCTACGGCACCATCGCCCCCATCACCAGGAACCGGCTGGAGCACGAGCTCGCCATCATCGGGATGAAAGGCTTCGCCGACTATTTCCTGGTAGTGCACGACATCGTCAATCATCGTGAAACCACCCACTGCGGCCGCGGTTCGGTGGCCAACTCGATCGTCGCGTATTCCCTCGGCATCACCCACGTGGAGCCGCTCGGCGCCGGGCTCCTGTTCGAGCGCTTCCTCAACCCGGAGCGCAAGGATCCGCCCGACATCGACCTCGATTTTCCCTGGGACGAGCGGGACCACATCCTGGCCTGGGTGTTCCGGCGCTACCCGATGCCCCGGGCCGCGATGGTGGCCAACCACAACACCTTCAAGCTGCGCGGCGCGCTGCGCGAAGTGGCCAAGGTCGAGGGACGTCCCGCCGGAGAAATCTGTGAGGTGACCCGCCGGATTCCCTGGTATAGCGACGACGTGCCCATCGAGCAGCTGCTGCAGGAGCATCCCAACTATTCCGGCCTCGACCTTCCGGCAGCCTGGATCCAGCTGGCCCGACGCGCGACGCCGCTGGTCGGCACGCCGAGGCATCTCTCGCTCCACCCCGGCGGCGTGGTGATCGTCCCCGGGGCCCTCACCGACTACGTCCCCCTGGAGCCCGCGGTCAAAGTGCTCGACGGGGCGCCCGACCTGACCGTTCCCGTCATCCAGTTCGAGAAGGACGGCGCCGAGGACGCGGGGCTGGTGAAGATCGACCTGCTGGGCAATCGCTCGCTGGCGGTGATCCGGGACGGCATCAGAGCGGTACGCGCGAACACGGGACGGGTGCTCGACTATACCTCCGCCGACGCGGGAGAAGATCCCCAGACCAGGAAGCTGTTCGCCAGCGGGCAGACCATGGGGGTCTTTTATACCGAGTCCCCCGCGTCGCGGCTGCTCTGTATCAAGAGCCGTGCGTCGCAATTCGAGCTGCTGGTGCTCAACACCAGCATCATCCGTCCCGCGTCCAATCGCTTCATCCGCATTTACCTGGAGCGGCTGCACGGCGCCCAATACGAGCCGCTCGATCCGTCGCTGCGGGAGGTGCTGGCCGAGACCTTCGGGGTGATGGTCTACCAGGAAGATGTGGTGAATGTGTGTGCGGCCTTCGCGGGAATGCCGCTCTCCACCGCCGACGGCCTCCGCAAGGCGCTCTCCAAGAAACGGCCGGTCAAGGCGCTGGCCTCGTATGCGAAGGAATTCTTCACCGGGGCGCTTGCGCTGGGGCGCGGCGAGGACACCGCGAAGCAGGTGTGGCACATGGTGATGAGCTTTGCGGGCTACAGCTTCTGCAAGGGCCACTCCTGCTCCTATATCCAGGTGGCGCAGCAGTCGGGCTACCTCCGGGCCCACTATCCGGCGGAATTCTTCGCGGCGGTGCTGGCCAACGGCGGGGGATTCTACGCGCCGTTCGCGTACGTCGCCGAGGCCCGGCGCGCCGGGGTGACAGTGCGGCCGCCGGACGTCAACGCAAGCCGGTTCGAGACCACCGGGTGCGGAACTGAAATCCGCGTGGGGCTGCAGTTCATCAAGGGGCTGAGCGCGGGGGCGGTGGGCAAGATACTCGGCGGGAGGACGGGAGGACGGGAGGACGGGACATCGGAGGGTGCACCTCCCGTCTTCCCGTCTTCCCGTCTTCCCGCCTACACCAGCCTTTCCGATCTCCAAGCCACCGGCCTCCGCCCTGACGATCTCCGACTTCTCATCAAGGTCGGTGCGTGCGACAGCATCGCGAACGGAAAGACGCGGCCGGAGATGCTGTGGGAGGTGGACAGAGAGGTCGGTGGGGGCAGAGAGGACAGTGGGGACAGACAACTCCTGTCCTCACCGTCCTCACTGTCCGTCCGTCTGTCCGACTACACAGATGAACGTCGCCGAGCCACCGAGCTCGCGCTCCTGGGCTTCTCCACCGACTGCCATCCCATGACGCTGCACCGGGAGTCACTGCGGCGGTTCCGGCTGGTTTCCTCCAACGACCTGCACCGGCATGTCGGCCAGGCCGTGCTCTGCGCCGGCATGCTCACCACCGCCAAGCCGGTCCACACCGCCAAGGACGAGCCGATGCAATTCGCCACCTTCGACGATGGCGATGGGCTGATCGAAACCGTGCTCTTCCCCACAATGCACCGGACCCGCGGTCATGTGCTCTTCGACCCGGGGCCGTTCATTTTTCGAGGCAGGGTGGAAGAAGAATTCGGAGGGCTGACGGTCACCATGACCCATCTCGACCGATTGGAGCGGATGCTGGCAAAGCTGCACACCGCTCCCCCGGCGATTCGCCAGAGGACCACGGGCACGGTATTTTGAGACGGCAGCTCACTCCGCACATCGAATTCCGGATACCCCATGAATCGCAGCGTTTCCCTCTTCGCGCTGGCCATCGCCCTCCCGGTCCCGATCGCGGCCCAAGGCACCCGTCTGCTCCGGCAACCCACTGTGAGCGCCGCGCAAATCGCCTTCGAATACGGCGGCGATCTCTGGATCGTCGAGAAGGCGGGCGGCGAGTCCCGACGGCTCACCAGCACTCCCGCGGTGGAAGCCGATCCCCAGTTTTCGCCCGACGGGCGCTGGATCGCCTTCACTTCGAACCGCGGCGGCAACAACGACGTGTACGTGATGCCGGTGGAGGGCGGCGATCCCCGGCGGCTCACCTGGCATCCGGGCAGCGACGAGGCGCGGGGCTGGTCGCCCGATGGAAAGTCGGTCCTGTTCTCCTCCAATCGGAACACCG
>JAYUAL010000429.1:0-3268 GCA_043741355.1 Gemmatimonadales bacterium
ATCGGACGGTGCCGGGCCCCTTGTGTCGGCTGGCAGGAGGAGGCCGCGTACCGGGCCATGATCGCCGACGTCGTGGCTTTCCTCGAGGGGCGGACCGTCGACGTCCGGACCAGGCTGCGCGAGATGATGCAGGATGCAAGCGGCCGGGAGGACTTCGAGCGCGCCAAGGATCTCCGTGACTCGCTCCGCTGGCTGGATCAGGTGGACTCCCCCGCCACGGTCGAGGTGGTGGGGACCGGAGACGCGGATGTAATCGGCTACGCCCGGGACGGCGACGACGCAGTCGGCGTGCTGTTCCGGGTGCGCGATGGGCGAGTGGTGCATCGCGAGCACCGGTTCCTCGAAAACGTCGAGGAGGAGGGCGACGCTGCCATTCTGGAGGCCTTCCTGGTCCGCTATTATGTGCCGCTCGAAGGCCGGGCCCGCCGCGTGGTCCTGCCCTTCACGCCGGCGGAGCAGGAGCAGGTCGCCGCCCTGCTGCCGGAATCCACCTGGACGATTCCGCAGCGCGGCACGGCCCGCAATTGGCTGGACCTGGCCGAACGCAATGCCCGCCACCTGATGGAGAGTCTGCGGCTCGAATCGTTCGAGTCGGACGAGCGGGCCGACGACCCAGTCTACGCGCTGGGGCGCGATCTCGGCCTGGCTACCGTGCCCCGGACGCTGGTATGCGTGGACATCTCCACCAATCAGGGCCGCGACACGGTCGGGTCGCTGGTCACCTTCGAGGGCGGACGGCCGAAGAAGAGCGAATACCGCAAGTTCAAGATCAAGGGGATAGAGGGGCAGCGGGACGACTATGCCGCCATCCACGAAGTGGTCACCCGCTACCTGGCCCGCCGCAGAGACGAAGCGAAACCGCTGCCTGATCTCATGGTGATCGATGGCGGCAAGGGGCAGCTCGGCGCTGCGGTCGAGGCCGCAAAGGTCCTCGGCTTGACCCAAATCCCATTCATCGGACTGGCCAAACGGGACGAAGAGGTGTTTTTCCCGGAGCGGCCCGAGCCGTTGCGACTCTCCCGGCGGAGCCCTTCGCTCCGGCTGCTCCAGCGCGCCCGCGACGAGGCCCACCGCTTCGGGCTGGCCTACAACCGGGTGCGACGATCTGCGCGCACCATCACGTCGGCCCTGCTGGAAATCCCCGGCGTCGGCGCGGAGCGCCGCCGCCGCCTGCTGGAGCGCTTCGGCAGCCTGGCCGGCGTGAAGAGCGCGACCGTGGCCGAGCTGGCCGAGTTGCCAGGATTTTCGACCGCGCTCGCGGCGCGCGTGCTCGATCACTTGAAGCGAAAGAGCGACGCATGATCGATTGGGTTCTCGAATGCTCATCCTGCGGCAAGGCCGCCCCGACGGCCGGCCTTCCCACCGTCTGCGATTGCGGGCAGCCCTTGCTGGTCCGCTACCCGAAGCGGCGCCCCGATCCGGCCACCCGTGGAGAGGTTGCCGCCTCGCGCGGGATGTGGCGGTTTCGCGCCTTCCTGCCGCTCACGGATGGCGAGCAGCCGGTGACCCTGGGTGAAGGCGACACGCCGCTCCTCGCCACGCCTCGTATCGGCGCGCGCATCGGCCTGCCCGGCGTCCTGGTGAAGGACGAGGGCAGCAATCCAACCGGCAGCTTCAAGTCCCGGGGCCTCTCCGCGGCAATCACCCGGGCGGTCGCCGGCGGCGCCCGCGCCTTCACCCTCCCCACGGCGGGCAACGCCGGTATCGCCGCGGCGGCCTACGGCGCGAGGGCGGGGGTTCCGGTGCGAGTCTATGCTCCGAAGACTACGCCGTCCACGATCCTGAGCCAGATCGTTAGCTACGGCGGCGACCTCCGGCTGCTCGACGGGCATATCGGAGACTGTGGCAAGGCCAGCCGCGCCTATGCCGCGGAGAGCGGAGCATTCGATCTCTCCACGCTCCGGGAGCCCTATCGCATCGAGGGGAAGAAAACCCTCGGCCTGGAGCTCGCCGAGCAGCTCGGCTGGTATCTGCCGGACGCGATCATCTACCCGACTGGAGGCGGCACCGGACTCATCGGCATGTGGAAGGTCTTCCAGGAGCTCGCCGACGCGGGCTGGGTGTCGGGGCCGTTGCCGCGGATGTACACCGTGCAGGCCGAAGGCTGCGCGCCGGTGGTGAAGGCGTTCCTCGCCGGAGCGGACCGGTGCGAGCCGTGGCCCGATCCCTGGACCATCGCAAGCGGGCTTCGGGTACCGGGGGCGTTGGGAGACCGGCTGATGCTTCGCGCGCTACGCGAAAGCGGCGGCGGTGCCGTGGCCGTGAGCGATGCCGCACTCTCCATCGAGGCTTCCCAGGGGAGCCGGCTCGAGGGGATCGATTTCGCCCCCGAGGGAGGCGCGGCCATTGCCGCAGCCCAGGCCCTTCGAACATCCGGTGTGCTCTTTCCGGAGCATAAAGTCGTCCTTTTCAACACCGGAGCCGGATGGCTCTACCGGGATCCGTCGGAATTGCCTCGGGGGTAATTCGGAGCGATATTTTAAGTCTATGGCCGGTCATGAGTTCGCCATTCTGGATCCGGCCGCCGGAATCAGCGGAGACATGTTGCTGGGCGCCCTGGTGGACGCAGGCGCTCGTCGCGACTGGCTCAGCAGCCTTCCCGAGCGACTCGGCATCCCCGATGTGACGGTCGACGTCGAATCGGTGATGCGGTGCAGCATCCGGTGCCGCAAAGTCACGGTGAGGCTCCCGGGCGGCCAGGCGGAGGAGCCTGCGGACGTCAGTCACGACCGTCACGGAGAGCACCACCATCACCACGCTCACGGTCCGCATCGCCATGTCAAGGCGCTGATCGGGCTGGTCGAGAAGGCGCCGCTGTCGGCCCGCACCCGCGAGCTCGCCATTCGGGCTTTTCGACTGGTCGCGGAGGCCGAGGGCAGGGTACACGGAATCGACCCGGACAAGGTCTCGCTCCACGAAGTCGGCGCCTTCGACGCCCTGGTGGACATCGTCGGCGGCATAGAAGGGTTCGAGCAGTTGGGTATCGAGCGGGTGTATTCGATGCCCGCAGCTCTGGGCTCGGGGTGGGTCAAGGCGGCCCACGGCCTGCTGCCGGTGCCCGCGCCTGCGACCGCCATTCTCGCCGAGGGGCTGGAGGTGAGCATGGGCGGCTTCATCACCGGTGAAGCGACCACCCCCACCGGCGCTGCATTGCTCAGGGTGCTCTCCCACGGTGGGCCACCGGCGCGATGGCGTCCGCTTCGCACTGCTTGGGGCGCCGGCACGAGAGATCCGGGCGCCTGGCCCAACGCGCTGCGCCTGATCGTGG
>JAYUAL010000430.1:0-3265 GCA_043741355.1 Gemmatimonadales bacterium
GTGAACCCGGACATGATTGTCGGGGTCGTGATCACCACCGATGATGCCAAGCTCTTCGCCAAGTTCGTGCGGTACCTGGGCACCCAATCGCCCTTCTTCGTTGCGGGCAGCAGGATCACCTACCTGATCGCGGGACCGGGAGGGGGCTTCTAGTGCCGGAGAAGGAAACTGAGCCCGGCGGCGGCGATCCGGCACGGCCCGACAAGCGTGAGCTGCTCGCCGCGTTCGACGGAGTCGTCAACCGCGAGCGCGAGAAGGCGATCGAGAGCCGCCGGTCGCTCCCGGTGGCGCGGCGAACCCACGTCGCGGTGCTGGTGGTCTGCCTCCTTTCCTGGGGCGCATTGGTCTATACCTGGCTCGCGAAGCCCGCGTGGCTCTTTCCCGCAGATCCGGCGGCCAGCCTCACTCCCGGGGAGCGGGAGGCTAGGCTGCGCTTCGGGATGTACCTGGAGCGGGAGCGGGTTCTGGAGTTTCGGGCGACCCATCACCGGCTCCCGGCCAGCCTGGCCGAGGCGGGGGATGTGGAAGCGGGGATCGAGTATGCAGTACGCGGAGATTCGACCTTTGTGGTGAGCGCGATGGCGGGGGACATCCTGCTCACCCTCGACGAGTCGCAGAGCGCCGACGAACTGCTCAAGCCGGCGGGGATTGCGCCGTCGCGGGCGCGATAGCTAGTAGCAGGCCGGCACGCCTTCCCGGTTCACTGCGGCGTTGGGCGCGTACCGAATCGGACCGATGAACACCCCGCAGGTTCTCGGATTGGTGGTCATCCGGGTGTTGGTGACAGTGGCGCTCCAGCCGTTGGTGCCCCGATATCTCACCCTGAGGGCATTTCCGTTCGACGCGGCGAGCGCCGCCCTGCCCCTCCCCCCGGTCCCCGCCACTTCCCGGCCCGCAATCCCGCCGGCATAGTCCCGGTTGGCCGAGAAGAATCCCTCCTGGGCGCTCACCAGCGTCTTCAGATCCACCAGCATCCCTGCGCGCAATGCCTGGTCGCGGCTCTGGCGGGATTTGAGAACGGCCATGCTCGCGAGCAGCCCGATGATGGCCACCGTCGCCAGGAGCTCGACAATCGTGAAACCCCTCCGGTTGGGTGAGGCCGTCATGCGATGGTTCCCCGGAGCGCCAGGACCGCGGGATCGGCGGGCGGATACTTCGGATCCATTTCCTGAAGCGTCTGCAGGACTACCTGGGCGACCAGAAGGTCCCGAGCCCGGTTCTTGTCGGAGGGGACGAGGAACCAGGGGTTTCGGGATGTGCTGGTCAGCTCCAGCATGTCCTGATAGGCCTCGGTGTACTTGTCCCACAGGCCCCGCTCGCCCAGGTCGCCGGGTTCGAATTTCCAGTTCTTGGTGGGATCGTCGAGCCGCTCCTCCAGGCGCTTCCGCTGCTCTTCCTTTGACACGTGCAGAAAGAACTTGCGGATTACCACGCCCTCGTCGGCGAGCAACGATTCGAAGTCGTTGATCTGGCCGTAGCGCTTCCGCCAGACCACCTCGGGCACCAGGCCATGCACCCGCACCGGCAGCACGTCCTCGTAGTGGGAGCGATTGAAGATACCGATCACCCCGCGGGGCGGCACCGCCTGGTGCACCCGCCAGAGGTAGTCGTGGCGGAGCTCGAGATCGTTGGGCCGCTTGAAATTGGTGACGGTACAGCGCGCCGGATTGAGCTTCCGGAACACCCGGCGGGTCGTCCCGTCCTTGCCGCAGGCGTCCCGGCCCTGGAGCACCACCAGGAGCGACCGCCGCTGCTCGGCGCCCAGGGCGGCCTGAAGCGCCTCGGTGCGATCGCCCAGCTCGTCCAGCTCCTCATCGATGGCCTTCTTGCCGGGCAGCGCCTCGGGCGGCTCCGCGAGCGCATCGGTGAGGCTGGGGCGAACGCCCTCGGGATGGGGCAGGAGCATCGGTGCGACCATATGGCTAGCGCTCCATCAGGAGGCGGATCTGGCGCGGCCGGGCCGCGATGGCGCTCTGGTTGGCTGCCAGGGTGCGCCGGATGATACCCTCGACCTCGTCGGGCGAATCGGTCGGGGTCATGAGATCGGCGTCGGACCGGGAGATGGTGCCCGCGCCGACCAGCGTCTGCCGGACAAACCCGAGCAGCGGGGCCCAGTAGTCCACGCCCATCAGGATCACCGGAAACGAGTCGATTTTCCGGGTCTGGACCAGGGTCACCGCCTCGAACAGCTCGTCGAGGGTACCGAATCCGCCCGGCATCACCACGAAGGCGTAGCTGTATTTCACCAGCATCACTTTGCGAACGAAAAAATACCGGAAGGTGATCCAGCGGTCGAGGTACGGATTGGGATTCTGCTCGGTGGAGAGCGTGATGTTGCACCCGATGGAGTAGCCGCCCGCTTCCTTGGCTCCCCGGTTTGCCGCCTCCATAATGCCGGGTCCGCCGCCGGTCATGACCGTCGCTCCGGCCAGGGCAAGCCGCTTGCCGACCTCGCGGGCCAAGGCATAGTACGAGTGATCTTCCGTGAAGCGGGCGGAGCCGAAGACGGTGACGCAGGGGCCCACGAAGTGGAGGTCGCGGAAGCCGCGGAAGAATTCACCGGCAATTCGAACGATTCGGGCCAGCTCGGAGAGCCGGGACTTCGGCCCATCGAGAAACTCGATGTGGTGGAGATCGCTCCGGGGAGGATGCTCGGTGTCGTCGGGCCGGTGGGGCGTCGTCACCGGGGGAAGTCTAACCATGGAGAGCAGTGCTGGGGGGGGGGATCGAACCCCCAAGGGATTGCTCCCAAGGGATTTTAAGTCCCTTGCGTTTGCCAGTTTCGCCACCCCAGCCGGCCCTTCGCCCGCAAAGATAGCGCGGAGAACCGGCAGACTGGCATTAGGCACTCCGATCCGCGAATTTCCCGCTCCCATGACTCTGCCCCGGCCGCTCCGCGCTCTTGCCCTGCTATGGGGAACCCTGGCGGCTCCGCTCGCCGCACAGCTCGCCCCGCTCACGATGCCCAAAGGGCTCCTGCGATTGGATTTCGGCGGCCGATTCGACAACTGGGACCGGCGCTACAACAACGGCGTCAAGCAGGATGCCGGCTCCGATTTCACCTTCAGCCCGTTTGACGGACGATTCCTCGCTCCGCTCGATTCCGCCGAGGCCGCGCTCAAACGGGTCACCGGGGTGCAGGCTATCAGCCTTTCGCTGGGCCGGACCTCATCCTCGCTGCTGGTCAATGTCGGCACCGGAAGCATCGGGGCCGCGTATGGGCTCACTCCGAGACTGACGATCTTCGGCACGGTGCCGATCGTGC
>JAYUAL010000431.1:0-7658 GCA_043741355.1 Gemmatimonadales bacterium
AAGGAGGCATGGGGACGGCGGCGGACATCGACCACGACTTGCGAGCCAACCTGCTGCCCGGGGTGATCGTGGTGCCGGCGATGGTGATTGCGATCGAAAAGGCGCAGTCGAAAGGGATTGCGTATAACAAGCAGTAGCAGGGAGGAAGTAGGGAGGAGGGAGGAGGGAATTGGTACCTCCCTCCTCCCTCCTCCCTACTTCCTCCCTTTCAGCTTCCCAATCTCTCTCCGATCCCGCTTGGTCGGCCGGCCCTTCTCTGCGCCGCCCGTGATCCGGGCGGCCAGGCGGTGCTGTTGCTGGATTCGCTCCCGTATTTCCTTGCCGGCGGGATCCTCCTGGTACAGACTCGCAGCCACGGCGGCGGGGCCCCGCTGGGCGGCGAGCGCGAGCACCACGATCCGGTGCTCATACGGACCGAGGCGGATGCGGATGGCATCGCCCGGACGCACCGGCTTGGCGCGCTTGGCCTTTTCGCCGTTGACCTCGATTTTGCCGCCATCCACTGCGGCGGCGGCGAGGCTGCGGGTCTTGAAGAACCGCGCGGCCCAGAGCCATTTGTCCAGTCGGAATTCGGGCATACGAGATTCCCGGTTGAGACGCCAGGACGCGAGGACGCCAGGAAACTACCCTGGCAGGAGGTCACTTCGCGTCGTAGCGTCATAGCGTCATAGCGTCATAGCGTCGCGTCTCAGCCTCCAGCGGTTTAACTTCCGCAGCATCCCGGTGTCAGGTCCTTTGACCGAACCTCCTCGCCTTCCCGTGGTGCCCGAGGGCTCCATCCCGCCGCACGCGGGGGAGCGGCGCTTCGGTCCCCCGGATCAGCGCAGTCTTCTCCGCTGGCTCTATGTGGGACGGGTGGTGCTCGCTGCGGGGGTGCTGGTCCGCGCCTCGCTGGTGCGGGTGGAGGCGCCGGAAGCCGCCTTCACTGCCGTGCTGGTCGTGCTGCTGGCCTATGTCGTCACCGCCTACGGCATCTTCGTCACTTTCATCAAGAAGCAACGCGGGCGGCTCGCCTTCCTGCAGTCCCAGGCGGCGATGGACCTGCTCCTGGTCACAACGCTGGTGCATTTCGAGGGGCCCCAGCAGAGCGGCTGGGCCGCGCTCTACGTGCTGGTCATCGCGGTTTACGCGCTGCTCATGCCGCTCCGCTCGGGAATCGTCACCTCGCTGCTGGGCTCGGCGATTTTCCTGGCCGATGCCTACTTCGCGCAGCCTGGACCGCCGGGCACCTGGCTCTGGGGGCAGGTGGCGGTCTTCACCGTGGTCTTTCTGGTGGTGGCCTTCCTCGGGCAGCGGCTTCGGACCGCTTCGGTGGAGCAGACCGAGCTGGCCATCGAGCTGCACCGGGTCCGGCTCGAAGCGGACGAGATCCTCCGGAATATTCGCTCCGGGGTGCTGACGGTAGACGGACAGGGGCGGCTGGCGTTCATCAATCTCGCCGCCGAGCATCTCCTTGGCCTCACCGCTGGCGAGCACGCTGGCTTGCCGGTGCTGGAACTGCTGGAGCGCCGGTCCCCCGAGCTTTTCGGTGCCGTCGTGTCGGGCATTCGCAAGGGGCGCCGGGTCAATCGCGCCGAGGGAACTGCCTTGCGAGCCGACGGCCGAACCGTACCGATCGGGCTCTCGACCACCACGTTCGGCCGCCCGCAGGAGGAGTTTCCCAGCGTCACGGCGATCTTCACCGACATTTCCGATTTGCAGCAGGTCCAGGTGCTGCACGTACGCGCCGAGCGGCTGGAGGCGGTGGCGGCGCTTTCGGCATCGCTGGCGCACGAAATCCGGAACCCGCTCGCCTCAATCCGGAGCGCGGTCGAGCAGCTCGCCCGGAGCGCGCGGGACGATCCCGACGACCGGGTTCTGGCCGATCTCATCATGCGGGAGAGCGACCGGCTCTCCCGGCTGCTGGGTGAGTTTCTGGATTTCAGCCGGGTGCGGGCCAGTCATTTCGTCACCATCGATCTCACCGCGGTGGTGCGGGAAGCGGCGCAGCTGGTGCGCGAGCATCCCGATACCGGGCCGGGGGTCCAGATTCTGGTACGCGGCGAGCCGGTGGAGCTCGACGCCGACGAGGACCTCCTGCACCGGATCGTGACCAACCTCATTCTCAATGCGGCCCAGGCTATGAACGGAGCGGGACGGATCGAAGCCCTGGTGGACCGGCCCGGCCCGGGCGAGCTGACCCAGGCCGGCGACTTCGAGTACCCGGTCCGGCTCCGGGTGCGCGACGACGGGCCCGGCATCGACCCCGAGCTGCAGCAGCGGCTGTTTCAGCCGTTCGTATCGGGTCGGCCCGGAGGGAGCGGGCTCGGCTTGGCCATCGTGGAGCGTGCGGTGGCCGCTCATCGGGGACTGGTGATGCTGGACTCTGCCCCGGGGACGGGGACCACGTTTACCATTCTCCTGCACGGCAAATGGCCCACGGAGGACGGTGCATGACCCAGCAGCCTTCGATCCTGATCGTCGACGACGAATCCGGCATCCTCGACACCCTCCGAATCCTGCTCCGCAAGGAGGGATTCGAGGTCACCACGGCGCAGGGTGGCAAGGCCGGCCTGGACCAGATCCGGTCGGGAAGCCACGACATCGTGCTGACCGATGTGCGAATGCCCCAGGTCACCGGCCTCGATATCCTGCAGGCCGCCAAGGAGCAGGATTCGATGACGCCGGTCATCCTGATGACGGCCCAGGCATCGCTCCAGTCCGCGGTGGCGGCGGTGAATGCCGGAGCCTTCTACTACATCCAAAAGCCGTTCTCCAACGACGAGCTGCTGGCCATTCTCCGGCGCGCCTGCGAATACCGCCAGATCCGGGTGGAGAACCGCCAGCTCAAGCAGGACATCCGCCGTAAGGACAAGAGCACGGTCACCCGGCCCATCGGCAAGTCCCGCCGCTTCACCGACGTGCTCAAGCTCGCCGAAGTGGTGGCGCCCACCGACTCCACCGTGCTGATCCAGGGAGAGAGCGGCACCGGCAAGGAGGTCGTGGCGCGTTACATCCACAACCTCTCGACTCGCGCCGACGGCCCGTTCATGTCGATCAATTGCGGCGCGCTTCCGGAAAATCTCCTCGAGAGCGAGCTCTTCGGCCACGTGAAGGGGTCCTTCACCGGCGCGGTGCGCGACAAGCAAGGGCTCTTCGCAGCGGCGCGGGGCGGGACCTTCTTCCTGGACGAGGTGGGCGAGATGCCTCCCTCCCTGCAGATCAAGCTGCTCCGGGTGCTCCAGGAGCGGGAGGTGATTCCGGTCGGCGCCACCGAGACGATCCCGGTCGACGTGCGAATCGTGGCGGCCACCAACCGCGACCTCGAGGAGGAGGTCCGCCGCGGACACTTCCGGTCCGACTTGTTCTACCGGCTCAACGTGATCGCCATCGAGTTGCCCTCGCTGCGCGACCGCCGGGACGACCTGGTCATGCTGATCGACCATATCTTCGGCGAGCTGGCCTCCGAGCGGGAGGCCGCTCCCAAGGCGCTCTCCGCCGATGCGCTGGACGCGGTCATGGTGTACGACTGGCCCGGCAACGTCCGCGAGTTGCAGAACGCGCTGGAGCACGCCGTGGTGTTGAGCAAGGCCACTCTCATCGAGCCGGGCGCGCTGCCGGAGCGCATCACCCGCCGGCGCCGGGAGCCGCTGGTGGCGGAGCGCTCCTCGCCCAACCCCTCGCTGGAGGTCATCGAGCGGGCCTACATCATGTGGGTACTCCAGGCGGAGGGCGGTAACAAGACGCGCGCGGCGGAGGTGCTCGGGATCGATCCCTCGACCCTCTACCGCAAGCTCAGCCGGTACGAGGAACAGCCGGCCGCCGGATGAGCGGCTGAAATGCTCGCGGTCCTCGCCCTGCTCTTCGTTCTGTCCGGTGCCGCGGGCCTCTTCTACGAGGCGGTGTGGAGCCGCTATCTCAGCCTCTTCGTGGGCCACGACGCGTACGCCCAGATCCTCACCCTGGTGATTTTTCTGGGTGGCATGGGGCTGGGTGCGTTCCTGGTGAGCCGCCGCTCGGCCCGGATGCGGGATCCGCTCTTCGTCTACGCCATCGTCGAAGCGCTAATCGGCGTGCTGGGGCTGGCGTTTCACGATGCGATCTACCTGCCGGCCACGAACTGGGCTTACCAGCACCTATTCCCCGGCCTGGGAGGGGGCGTGTCGGTGGTGATGGCCAAGTGGGCGCTGGCCGGCCTTCTCATCCTGCCCCAATCGATTCTGCTCGGCGCCACATTTCCCCTGATGACCGCCGGCGCGCTCCGCCGCTTCCCCCGCCTGCCCGGCCGGACCCTGTCGCTGCTCTATTTCAGCAACAGCCTAGGCGCCGCGGCCGGCGTACTGGTCGCGGGGTTCGTGCTCTTCGACCTGGCCGGGCTGCCCGGGACGCTCGCTGCGGCGGCGATGCTCAACCTGGTCGTGGCGCTGGGCGCGATGGTGGTGGTGCGGTACGGGAAGAGACAGACGGACAGTGGGGTCAGTAGGGACAGGGAGGACAGTGCGGACAGTCTGACTGAGCCCTCTCCGTCCCCACCGTCCCCACTGTCCCCACCGTCCTCACTGTCCGTCCTGCTCCTCCTCCTCGCCGCGGGTACTGCCGCGGCCTCGTTCGTGTACGAGGTCGGCTGGATCCGGATGCTCTCGCTGGTACTGGGAAGCTCCACCCACGCATTCGAGCTGATGCTGTCCGCATTCATCCTGGGTCTCTCGCTCGGCGCCTGGTGGATGCGGAAGCGCGCCGATCGTTTCGCCGATCCGCTTCGTGCCCTGGCGGTCATCCAGCTGGTGATGGGGGCGCTGGCCATCGCCAGCCTCCCGCTCTACCTGCAATCCTTCCAGTGGAGCGCCTGGCTTCTCCAGAGCGTGGCGCGAAGCAATCCGGGATACCTGCTCTATACCTCGGCCCGTTACCTGGTCTGCCTGGCGGTGATGCTGCCGGCCACGTTCTGCGCGGGGATGACCCTACCGCTCATCACCCGGATGCTGATGGGGCGCGCGGGCGAGCAGGCCATCGGCGCGATCTACGGCGCCAACACGCTGGGCTCGATCGTCGGCGCCGCGGCCACGGGGCTCATCCTGCTTCCCACCTTCGGCTTGAAGGGCACCCTGATCGGCGGCGGCGTGCTGGACATGCTGCTCGGCCTCCTGGTGCTCTCCGCGCTGGCGCGCGCCGGTCACCCGATCCGGCGGCTTGCCCTCGCCGGGGCGGGGTCGGTGGCACTACTCGTGGGGTTGGCAGTCTGGCGGGTGCCATTCGATCAGGAACTCCTCTCCAGCGGGGTGTTCCGGCTCGGGCGGATTGCCGACAGCAGGCAGCGCGAAATGCTGTTCCACGCCGACGGGCGCACCGCCACCGTGCACGCGAGCCGGCTCAACGTGGGCGGCACCCGGGTTCTCTCCACCAATGGCAAGCCCGACGGCTCGCTCACAGTCACCTGGTTCGAGCGCTGCGATACGGTGGCGCCCCTCAGGGCCTTCACCGGAGACGACGGCACCCAGGCGATGCTGGCGCTTCTGCTGCTGGCCCACGCGCCCACGGCACGTACCGGGGCGGTCATCGGGCACGGTACCGGCATGTCGTCGCACTTCCTGCTGGGGAGTCCGGTGCTGACGCAACTGACCACGATCGAGATCGAGCCCGCCATGGTGGCGGGCTCCCGGGTGTTCTCGCCCGCGAACCGGCGAACCTTCGACGATCCGCGATCCCGCATCGTGATCGACGACGCCAAGTCCTTCTTTGCCGCTGCGGCGACCCGCTATGACCTGATCCTGTCGGAGCCCTCCAATCCCTGGGTCAGCGGGGTGAGCGGCCTCTTCACCACCGAATTCTACGCCAGGGTCCGCGCCTATCTCGCACCCGGCGCCGTGTTCGGGCAGTGGCTCCACACCTATGAGCTGACCGACGGGCTGGTGGAGAGCGTCCTGGCCGCGCTGCACCTGAACTTTGCCGACTACCGGATCTATCTCATCAACGGCGGGGACATGCTCGTGGTGGCCTCGCCCGACGGGCCGCTTCGCCGTGCCGACTGGTCGGTGGTTCGCTTCCCCATGGTGCGGCGGGATCTTTGCCGGTTTCTCCCGATGACGGACGCGGCGCTCGAGCGCACGTTGCTCATCGACCGCAAGGGCCTGGCTCCGTTCTTCGCCCGGGAGTCCGGGGCCAATTCCGATTGCTATCCGGTGCTCGATCTGGGGGCGGAGCGGGCCCGGTTCCTGCAACAGTCCGCCGCCGGCCTGGCCAATCTCGGCAACGGGGTCACCGACTATCTCGGGGATCCGTCCCTCAGGCCTGCCGGTTTCGACACGGCATCGTCGAGTGTGCTCACGCCGGTGCCGGGGGTGAAGGGGATGCTGCTGGCGGCCCAGGTCCGCCGCATCAGCACCGATTCCGCCTGGGCCGACGCGCCGGGAAGCGCCGAGCGCTATCTCTACGCGATTTGGGCGCGCCAGAGCGCCTCGGGCGCCCCACCCGCCAACTGGCGGGGATGGACGTCGGATTTCTGGACCATTCGCAAGGCGCTTCACGGCGGCGGGGCGCCGCCCGACACGGGGTTCTTTGCCCGGGCCCGGGCCTATGCGGAGAAGGCGGGCGCGCCCCCCACCGCGCGAGCGGCGGTGGCGCTGGGTGAGGCCCTTGCGCGGCGCACCTTGGCAGAGGGCGCGGGTCCGGTGGACCTGCTGCTGCTCGAAGCCCGCGCCGGCCGCTTCTGGATCCCCGCTGACGACTTGCTCGATGGGGCGGTGCGGACCCAGCTCGCGGCCGGCCGGCCCGACCGGGCCCGCGCGGCATACGATCTGCTACGTCCCTATTCTACCCGCAGCGAGGGAGACATCCGGCTCGCGCTGCTCAACTCCTATATCGACGGCGCCGGAAGCCCCGCGCCCTAACGCCTGAGCCCGGAGCGACGATGGAGATTCCCAGACTGTCGGTGATCGTGCCGGTCTACAACGAGCGCCTCACCCTTCCCGTCATAGTGGATCGGCTGCGCGCGGTGCCGCTGCCGATGGAAATCATCGCGGTCAACGACTTTTCGAAGGACGGGAGCGGAGAAATCCTCGACCAGCTCAAGGCCACCGGCGCCATCGACATCGTGGTGCATCACCCGGTCAATCGGGGCAAGGGAGCGGCGCTCCGGTCGGGCATCGAGCACGCCACCGGGGACGTGATCGTGGTGCAGGACGCCGATCTCGAGTACGACCCCAACGAGCTGGGCATGCTGCTCGGCCCGATCATGGAGGGGAAGGCCGACGCGGTCTTCGGGTCGCGGTTTCTGGGCGGAGGCGGCCGGGTGCTGTACTACTGGCACTCGGTGGGCAACCGGCTGCTCACGCTCCTGTCGAACATGCTCACCAACCTCAATCTCACCGACATGGAAACCTGCTACAAGATCGTGAAGGCCCCGCTGATGAAATCGCTGGTGCTGACCAGCGATCGCTTCGGCTTCGAGCCGGAGATCACGGCCCGCCTGGCGCAGGCCAAGGCCCGGATCTGGGAGCTGCCGATTTCCTACAACGGCCGGACCTACGAGGAAGGCAAGAAGATCGGCTGGAAGGATGGAGTGGCCGCCTTCTGGCACATATTCCGCTTCAACATCTTCCCGCCCAGGAAGCGCGCACCGTAAGGCATGGGTCGCCTGGATCGGGCCATCGCGCTCTCCCTGGCGGCGCTGGTCGCCTGCC
>JAYUAL010000432.1:0-16951 GCA_043741355.1 Gemmatimonadales bacterium
GCCAGCCCATAGCGGGTGTTGTTGGCGATCTCGACCGACTCGGCCGGGGTCCGGAACGTCATCAGCACCACCACCGGCCCGAAGATTTCCACCTGCGCAATCGTGGCGGCCGGGGTCACGTCGGTAAACAGCGTCGGCGGATAGAACAGCCCCTCCTTGGGCAGGCTCCAGGAGGGCTGCCAGCAGGTGGCGCCCTCGTCGATGCCCTGCTGCACCAGGCCCTGGATGATCTCGAGCTGCACCGGCGCCACGATCGCGCCGATGTCCACGGATTTGTCGAGCGGGTTGCCCACCCGCAGCGTCTCCATGCGGGCGCGGAGCTTCTCGATGAGCCGCGTGGCGATGCTCTCCTGGGCCAGGATGCGGGAGCCGGCGCAGCAGACCTGTCCCTGATTGAACCAGATCGCGTCGACTACGCCCTCGACCACGCTGTCGAGGTCGGCGTCCTCGAAGACGATGAAGGGGGATTTGCCGCCCAGCTCGAGGGACAGCTTCTTGCCGCTGCCCGCCGTCGCGATGCGGATGATCCGCCCCACGTCGGTGGAGCCGGTAAAGGCGATCTTGTCGACATCGGGATGGTCCACCAGCGCCGCGCCGGTCCGGCCGTCTCCGGTGATGATATTCACCACGCCGGGCGGCAGCCCGATGGCCTGGCAGCAGTCGGCAAAGAGCAGCGCGGTCAGCGAGGTATACTCGGCGGGCTTGAGCACCACCGTGTTTCCCATCGCGAGGGCGGGCGCGATTTTCCACGAAAGCATGAGCAGGGGGAAATTCCAGGGAATGATCTGTCCCACCACGCCCACGGGCCGGTAACCGGGAAGCTCGGTTTCCATGAGCTGGGCCCAGCCCGCATGATGGTAAAAATGCCGAGCCACCAGGGGAATGTCGATGTCGCGGGACTCGCGGATCGGCTTGCCATTGTCCAGCGTCTCCACGACGGAGAAGAGCCGGCTGTTGCGCTGGATCTGGCGGGCCAGCGCATAAAGCCAGCGAGCCCGGGCATGTCCACCCAGCGCCCACCATCCCGGCTGCGCCGCGCGCGCGGCGGCCACCGCGGCGTCTACATCTTCCTTGCTGCCCGCGCCAACCTGCGCGAGCACCGCGCCGTTGGCGGGGTTGATGGTGTCGAACCGCGCGCCGCGCCCCGGGGCGATCCAGGCCCCACCGACGAAATGGCCGAACACCTTGCCGTGCTTCTCCAGCCACGCCTCGGCGGTCGCTGCCGATTCCGGCGCCGGGCCCCATGCCATGGACTCAAAAGACTCACGGACAGTCGTCATGTTCCTCGTAAGCGAAGCGGGAAGCGGGGAGCGGGGAGCGGGAATCACCGCTCACTGCTCCCGGCTCCCAGCTCCCCGTTTCAGGCGAGCGGATGCCGATGCATAGCGCTATATCGTCCCGTTACATGGTGCTCCAACTGCCGCTCGATGTCGGTGAGCAGGCTGCTGGCGCCGAAGCGGAACAGATCGGGCCGGAGCCAGCGATCTCCCAGGTCTTCCTTGATCATGGCCAGCCAGTCGAGCGATTGCTTGGCGGTGCGGATGCCGCCGGCCGGTTTCAACCCGATGCAATAGCCGGTGCGCTCGCGGAACTCGCGGATCTGCCTCGCCATCACAATGCCGAAGGGCATCGTGGCGTTGACGGCCTCCTTGCCGGTGGAGGTCTTGATGAAATCGGCCCCGGCCATCATGGCCACCACGCTGGCCCGAGCCACTTCCCTCAAGGTGCCGAGCTCGCCGGTGGCGAGGATGGCCTTGAGGTGGGCGGACCCGGCCGCGGCGCGGAAGGCCTTCACCTCCTCGTAGAGCGCGGTCCAGTTGGCCGTGAGGACATGGGCGCGGGTGATGACGATGTCGATTTCGTTGGCCCCCGCGGCGACCGACGCCTCGATCTCCGCGATGCGTAGCGGAAGCGGCGAGAGCCCGGCGGGAAATCCGGTGGACACCGCGGCCACCGGAATGCCGCTGCCTTCCAGCGCCTTCACTGCCGTCTCCACGAAAGCGTGGTAGACGCAGACCGCCGCCACCTTGACGCCCAAGTCTCCCACGCCCAGCGCGTCCAGCAGATCCTGGCGCACCGGGCGGCGTGCCTTGGCACAGAGCCGGAGGACTCGGCCGGGGGTATCGTCTCCCGAGAGCGTGGTGAGGTCCATGAGGGAGATGGCCCGGAGCAGCCAACCCGCCTGCCAGGCGGTCTTGACCGAGCGGCGAGTGGGGATCGTGGCCGCGCGCCGTTCCACCGCGCTCCGATTGATCCGGATGTCCCGGATCCAGCCCAGGTCGAGCGGCATGCCGGGGTTCCGGGGCAGCTCGCCGGACGGTTGGGGCGGCGGGGCGGGCCGCGGCGCCGCCGTGGCTCCGTAGCGGGTGGTCCGGGTGGGGGTGGCCATGACCAAGAGAAGGTAGCGTCCCGGTAAGGCGGTGTCACCATTGGCGGTGCGCGGGCTCTGGCGCAACTCCTTGCCGCGCGACATCTTTGACCTTCCTCCGAACGAATTGCATCCCCTGATGGCCGAGGTCCTGGACCGACTCCGAACCGCGCTGGAGGATCGGGAGCCCCGCTCACTCGCTCCTGCGCAAGACCGTCCCGCCCCACGTCGAAGCCGCAGTGCTTATGGCTCTGGCCAAGTTGCCGGCGACCGATTCGCCACGGCCGGACAATTCGCCGAGGCGTTCCAGCCTCTCCCCTGACGTCGCCGCCGGCCGGGATCAGTGCGGCTTGACTGAGGCCAGGAACATCGGGAATGCTCGGTCGAGGGCGGCTTCTCCGGGGTCCTGGCCTCGGAACTTTCCGATCCGCACGACCACGAGCCCATGCGACGGGATAATCCGGACGCTCTGCCCACCGGCGCCCAGCATGCCGAACGCCTCCTTGGGCAACGGCCAGCCGCCGTCGCCGTTCACCCAGAAAAATCCGCCGCCGTAGACTGGATTGCCGTCCGCCGCCCAGGCGGGGGCCACGGTCTTCACATAGGAGACGTAACCTTCGGGCAGGATCCGCTCCCCATTCCAGACACCGTCCTGGAGGAACAGGTTGGCGAGCCGGGCCCAGTCCCGCGCCGGGAGAAACTCATAACCCTGGGTGAGGAAGTTGCCGTACGGATCGGTCTCCAACACCGCATCCCGAATCCCGATCTGGTCGAACAGGTTCCGTTGCGGGAAGGCGTGATAGTCCTCCCCCGCCTTCGTAACCGCGAGCCGGATCAGGTAATTGGCCAGCACCGGGTCGGTATTCCGGTATCGCCCCACGGTGCCGGGCTTCCACTCCTGCGGGCGGGTCGCGGCGTACTGGAACGAGTTGACGGTTCCGGTGTAGAGATAGAGGTGGTCCGGGTAGCCTGAGGTCTGGTCGTAGTCGGGGTCGAATGGCCCCCGGAGCATCAGGCCGCTCGACATCCCCATGAGGTCGATGATGCGAATGGCTTGGCGGGGGTCCCCCGGCTGCCGCCATTCCGGAATCGGGGCCGGCTGCTCGAGCCGATACGCACCCCGCTTGAGGAGAACGCCCATCAGGGTGCCGGTCACGCTCTTCCCCATCGACCAGCTCTCGAGCGGGGTATGGATCCCGATCCCCGGCGCATATCGTTCCCCAACGATCCGGCCGTTGTAGGTCACCAGCAGGGCCAGCGTCATCCCGTCCGGCGGCCCGAATCCGACGTCCATCGCTTCGTTGATCTTGACCGAGTCGACTTCGGCGGGCCACAGCCCGGAAATCACGTCGCCCATGGGCCACGGCGTGGTGCCGGCCGGCGGCAGGTGCGGTGTCACCACAGTTGGGGTGAAGAAAACCGAGTCCTTGTCCTTGGGCAAAGCGACACAGCCCTGGCTCCCGTACCGCCGGGCCACTCGCGTTACGCCGCTTGCGAGCGTGAGCCTGACGGTCTGGGTCTTCCGGTCGATGACCGTGTCGGTGACGGCCTTCCGGTCTTCCAGCGGGCTGGTGAAGAAGCCCACGTTGGCCGCGGCATCGGCCGGGTCGAGCCCGGTGAGGAACACCGCGGAGCAAAGGACCTTGGCGAAGCCGGCGGTCGAGTGCTCGATCGCGATGCCGGGCGGCGGAGTCCACCTGGGCCGGAGCGAGAGGGACTCCCCCCGGGCGATGATGTGGGCCCGAAGCCGAGCCGCCGGATCCGCGGGTGCCGCCGGCTCGGCTGCCGGCGTTTTCCGTTCGGCGCATCCCCCGCTCCCGAGCAGCGCCGCCGTCACCAGAATCACCCGATCGATCACGCCAAGGTGCCGGAACCCGCGGAGGAGGCGTGCCATGATCGCTACCTGGTGTGTCGCCATCAGAATCCAGTCCTGGGGCAGCGGCAAGATACGAGTGACGACCGCATAAATCTCGCGGAGGGCGGCCCTGAGACGCTCGAGGGTACTCAACATGACGGGGGACCTGCTGGTTGGCGTCTGCCAAATCTACCGCGGCAGCAGCGATTGCCCGGGCGACAGCCTATTTTGCGGGTGCCGGACGCCGGTCGACCGGCCGCCGCAGGCTATGTGGCACCAATCACTCCAGGGCAAAATGATGAGGCGCTTTGTCCCGCTAGCCATACTCACCCTGACGGCTACGATGCCGGTATCGGCCCAGCAACCATCGGGCCCCGGCCAGATCCGGCCCCGCCCCGCCGAGGGCCGCGAGCCGGCGCTCCCGCCGCCCAATATCCGGGAATACAAGCCGCGCTCGACCCTGGTCGTGCCGGCCCATCCGGTACCACGGCCCAAATTTCCGGCTATCGATTTCCACGGCCACCCGCCGGCGCTCACCTCGGCCGACGCCATCAACCGGGTCGGCGCGGCGATGGATTCGCTCAATCTGCGGGTGATGGTGAGCGCCAACGGCAGCTCCGGCGACCGGCTGACCCAACAGCTCGCCGCGATCGGAGCGAGCAAGTACAAAGATCGCTTCGTCTTCTTCACCGGCCTCAGCCTCCGGGACGTGGGCCCCGGATCGGGGGCGAAGATCGCCGCGCAGCTCGAGGCCGATGTCAAAGCCGGCGCCGCGGGCATCGGCGAGATCAACAAGGGCTTCGGGCTGTATGCCCAGAACGCCGATGGCAGCCGCCTCAAGCTGGATGATCCCGAGCTCGATCCGGTATGGGAAACCGCTGCCCGACTCAAGATTCCCGTGTTCATCCACACCGCGGACCCCTCCGAGTTCTTCGAGCCGATCGACTACCGCAACGAGCGGTGGCTCGAGCTCGCGCTCTATCCCGACCGGCGTTACCAGGACCGGACCAAGTTTCCGTCGTTCGAAGACCTGATGGCGGAACGAAACCGGCTCCTGGCGAGACACCCGAAGACCACCTGGGTCATCGCCCACCTCGGCTGGCACGCCAACGACCTGGCCCGCCTCGGCCGCATGTTCGACAGCCTGCCCAACCTCTACAGCGAGGTCGGCGCCATCCTCTACGACCTGGGCCGCCAGCCGCGCGCGGCCCGCGAGTTCTTCATCAAGTACCAGGACCGGCTCCTGTTCGGGAAGGACAGCTTCCAGCCCGATGAATATCCGTATTACTGGAGGGTGTTCGAGACCAACGACGAATACTTCGACTACTACCGCGACTATCACGCATTCTGGAAGCTGTACGGCCTGGGCCTCCCCGACTCGGTGCTGAAGAAGCTCTACTACGAAAACGCCCTCAAAATCACGCCGGGCATTTCGCGGAGCGGGTTTCCCAAATAGGCGGTAAGTTTGCCCCCGGCCCCCATTCAGGTCCCCACTTCCACGAGGCAAGCCCATGCTCCGGTTCGACTCTGCTGCTGCGCTGGCGTTGGCGGCGTTTCTCGTCTCGGCCTGCGCCAAAGAAGCCCCCATCGTCGAGGTCCAGGGCGACTGCGGGGCGGTGTTCAAGGCTCAAGTCTGCACCTGGGCCCGGACCAGGGGAGACAGCGTGCTGGATGCCGGGGCCGTAGTGCCGATGGCGAGCATCGACGGCGCTCCCGCCGACGCAAAAATGGGCTGGCCGCCAGTTGCGGAAACAAAGGTCAAGCTCCCGCCCGCGGTCCAGGCGAAGATCGGGCTTTCCCAGCTCACCGTGTATTGGGAAGCGATGGGACACCCCCCGGTCCAGTTCATGACGCCGCACTTCGACTTCCACTTCTATGTGGTGCCGGTCGGGGAGGAGACGACCTACGACTGCAAGGATCTGGCAAAGCCGGCAACCCTTCCGGCCGGCTACGTCCTGCCTGACGAAGTCCTGCCTCCCGACATGGCCAAGATGATCGGGGTCAGCACGCTCATCGGCATCTGCGTCCCGGGCATGGGGATGCATTCGCTCCCCACCTCCGAGATGGAGCGGAAGGACACCTTCCGTGGCAACATGGTGATCGGGTTCTACCACGGCAAGCCTATTTTCATCGAGCCCATGCTCACCAAGGCGATGCTGATGGAGAAGAAGTCGTTCGACCTCCCGATCCCGACGATCCCCGGGCTGAGCGGCATGTACCCGCGGACATTCCACGCCGAGTATGACGAGAAGGGGCAGAGCTATCGCTTCACCTTCTCAGGGTTCGCCCCGGGTACCTAGCGGTCGGAGTAGGACTCCTGGCGTCTGCAACGCCCGGCGCCCCGACTGAGGAGATTCATGCAGCTTGAACGTCTGACCGCCGCCCTCGCGGACCGCTATCGGGTCGAGCGCGAGTTGGGCCAGGGCGGCATGGCCACCGTCTACCTGGCCGTCGACCTGAAGCATGGCCGCCAGGTGGCGCTCAAGGTCCTGCATCCGGAACTGTCGGCGGTGATAGGCGCCGAGCGATTCCTCGCCGAGATCAAGACCACCGCCGCGCTGCAGCATCCTCACATTCTACCGCTGTTCGACAGCGGCGCCGCGGATGGCCTCCTCTTTTACGTCATGCCCCTCGTGGAGGGTGAGACGCTTCGGGCCCGGCTGACGCGCGAGAAACAGCTGCCGGTGCCCGACGCGGTCCGGCTCGCCACAGAAGTGGCCGGCGCCCTCGACTACGCTCATCGTCACGGCGTGATTCACCGGGACATCAAGCCGGAAAACATCCTGCTCCACGACGGCCGCGCCCTGGTGGCCGACTTCGGGATTGCCCTGGCGGTGCAGAGCGCCGGAGGTCAGCGGATGACCCAGACCGGACTCTCGCTGGGCACGCCACAATACATGAGCCCCGAGCAGGCGATGGGCGAGCGGGAGATCACGGCGCGCTCCGACGTCTACGCGTTGGGGGCGGTGACCTACGAGATGCTGACCGGCGACCCGCCCTTCACCGGCTCGAGCGCGCAGGCGATCGTCGCCCGAGTAATCTCCGAGGAGCCGCGGCCGATCGGGCCGCAGCGAAAGAACGTCCCCAAGTCCGTCGAGGCCGCCGTGCGGACCGCGCTGGAGAAGCTCCCGGCAGACCGCTTCGCCTCCGCCGCGGAGTTCGGCGCGGCCCTTGCACCCGAGGAGCCAGGGCGACGGTCATCTGGGATCCGCGGCACATTCCGGATCCCCGGCCGCAATCGTCTCTTGGCGCGACTCACCTGGCTCCTCGGCGCGACCACGGTGTTGGCTTCCTCGGCCTTCCTGTGGCTTTGGGCGCGTGGGCCCGCATCGGCCCCTCCAGTTCCGGTGCGCTTCACGCTCAATTTTCCCCAGCCGGAGCGGATCTCGGGGCTCGCCCCCAGTCCCGTCGCGATTTCACCCGACGGCCGCACCGTGGTGTATGTGGCCGACGCGGGACCGGGGCAGCTTTACGTCAGGACGCTGGCCGATCTCAACGCGCGTCCCCTGCCCGGAACATTTGCCGCGTCGACCCCGTTCTTCTCGCCCGACGGACGCTGGATCGGCTTTATCAATCTGAGTGCCCGAAAACTGTTCAAGATTCCCGTGGAGGGCGGCCCCGTCGTCATGCTCGCCGAGAATATCGGTACCGGTGGGGCGGCCTGGGGTCCGGGGGATGAAATCATCACTTCCGAAGCAAACCAGGCGGGAATGAAACTGGTTCCGGCTTCGGGGGGCACACCGCGTCCGTTCACGAAACCAGGCCAAGACAAGGCTGATGTCCAGCATCGCTATCCGCGCCCACTGGCTGACGGTAGGACCGTGTTGTTTACCAGCTGGGGAGGGGCGCTCGCGAGCGCCCGGATCGGCGTCGCATCGCTTGCCACTGGAGAGTTCTCGGTGCTCGACGTGAACGGCACCTTTCCGCTGGGCGTCTTCGCCGGCCGGCTCCTCTATCTCCGCGCCGATGGTACCGTAATGGCCGTGCCGTTCGACCTGAAACGCCGCCGCCTGACCGGGCCTTCCCTCCCGGTGCTCGAAGGGGTGGGCCTGGGCGATGGGGGAGCGGGAAAGATCGCGATCAGCGAGAGCGGCTCGCTGGTCTACGTTCAAGGTACCAACCAGAGCCGGCTCGCGATGGTAGACGGTCGTGGTCTGGCCCGCCCGCTCCTGGATGAACCGCGGGTGTTCGGACACCCGCGGTTCTCGCCTGACGGCCAGCGAATCGCGCTCGACATCATCGGCCAGTCGACCAACATCTGGACCTACGAGGTCGCCACGAAAACTCTCACGCCGCTGACTTCGGGCGGCAGCAACGATCGTCCCGAATGGTCCCCGGATGGACAACGCCTTCTCTTTCGATCGGATCGGGGGAAGGGTTCGTCGTCGCTCTGGTGGCAGCCGTCCGACGGCAGTGGCACCGCCGAACCGTTGTTCGAAACCGAGGGGGGTCCCCACGAGGGGGTGCTGACCCCGGACGGCCGGACGTTAGTGTATCGGACCGCCGCGACCGGCCCCCGGCGAGACATTTGGGCGGTGTCGCTCGGCGGCGACCGGAAGCCGCGGCCAATTCTGACCAGCGAATTCGACGAATCGGTTCCCCGGCTCTCCCCGGACGGCCGCTGGTTGGCGTACGCTTCGAACGAGTCGGGGGCGCTGGAGGTTTACGTCCACCCCTTCCCCGGCCCGGGGGGGCGCTGGAAGATTTCTTCGGGCGGCGGCTCGGAGCCGGTCTGGGCGCGCTCCGGCGACCGGATTTATTACCGGAACGGCCGGCAGCTTGTCGCCGCGACGGTGCGGGTGTCGCCTGTCTTCGCGCCCATTCGACGCGAGGTCCTGTTCGAATCCGACTTCCTCGGAGATCTGTTGCACGCGAACTTCGACGTGAGCCCTGACGGAAAGCACTTCCTGATGCTCGCACCAACCGGCGACGTGGCCCAGGTCGTAGTCGCGCTCAACTGGACCGCGACGCTGCGCGGGGACGGGTCGGCGCGGAGCGCGACTCGATGAACGAGCCTTCTCGGTGACCCGGGATGCGTGGTCGCCCCTGGCCGGCGCAGTGGCCTTCCTCCTGGCCGGATCCCCTTTCGTCTCCCTGTGCGCCCAATCCCCGCCCCGCCAGACCTCCGCCGGCGAGTACACCCGGTACGAGCTGCTGGCCCCGGGAACCGGCAAGTTCCGCATCCTCTACGACGTCTGGGCCACCACCCCCGGCGCCCGCTACTTCTTCAACCCGATACGAAAGGGCAGCATCGCCTCCGACGAGGCGGTGACCGACCGCGCCAGCGGCCGGCCGCTGCGCTTTGAGGTGGTGGACGGGGCCACCGCCCGCGCCGCCGGCGTCGCCGGCGCCGATACGACCGGGAGCTACATCAAGGTCGAGCTCCTCCGCTCGGTGCCGAGCGACGGGACCGGCCGCATCCTGATCGTAAAGACCTACGAAGACCCCAAGAGCTACTACGAAGCGGGTGAGAGCATCGTCTTTTCCCGTTCCCTGGGGATCAAGCGGAACGCAGTAGTTCTTCCGAAGGGCTACGAGCTCATCGCCTGCAACGTGCCCTCGCAGGTGCTCACCGAGCCCGACGGGCGGACCCTCATCAGCTTCATCAACGACGGTCCGGATGCCGCCTCACTGGTGTTGCGGGCCCGGCGGCTCCGGCCATGAGATCGCTCCGAGTACTGCCGGCTTTCGCGATGACAATAATCTTCGCGACCGCCGCACCCGCCCAGCAGACCCCTGCCACGGGCTCGGCGGCTCGCGCGTCACGCCTGGCGGAGCGAGCCACCCAGACCCGCGATATCGTGTACTTCCTGCGCCAGCCCGAGACCCACGCTTTTGATCTCTACCACGACTATACCGAGACCCGGGAAGGCGCCGACAAGTACATCAACGTCGTTCGGGGTGGCAGCCGGGTGTCGAATCCATCGGCCTACATCATGGACACCGGAGCAAAGCTCACTACCTGGTTCCTCAAGGGCGACGCGGTGACCCGGGCCGGCCTCGACATCGGTGAGCCGGTGAAGCCGGAGACCGAGGTCGTGGTAATCCCCTTCCCGGCCGTCGGGAAGGGACAATCCCTCCGGCTCCGGATTTCGGAGACCTACACCGATTCGGCCCGCTATCGCGTGGAGGGAGACGAGCTGATCTGGGACCGAAGCTTCGGCCGCCCCACCAATGCGGTGGTGCTTCCCGACGGCTGGTATCTGACCCACAGCGCGGTCCCGGCCACGGTGTCGCTCACCGCGGACGGGCGGGTGCGGCTCGACTTCGTGAATTCCCGCCCGGACGAGATCTCGGTGCTGATCGTGGCCCGGCGAAGGGCGGGTCTCCCCCGGGGTTGACAGAGCCCCATGACGGGATGACATTATGACCATAGTCATAAGACCAGGGTCATCACGGCAAACCGCATCTCCAAATCTCAGTTCAAGGCCCGGGCCCTCGAACTGTTCCGCCAGGTCGAGCGGAGCGGTCAGCCCATCGTCATCACCGATCGGGGGACCCCGGTCCTGAAACTGGTCCCCTACCGGGACGATCCGCGCGCCGCCCTGCGGGCGCTTCGCGATACCGTGGTGAAGTATGAAGCGCCGACGGAACCGGTGGGGGAGGACGATTGGGAGAGCACGCGGTGATCGTGCTGGACACTCACGCCCTGGTGTGGTGGGTCGCGTCGCCGGGCCGTATTCCCGCCAAAGCCCGGCGGTTGCTCGATGGGGCGGTGGAATCGGGTGGCATGGTGGCCGCCTCGTCGATCAGTGTGTGGGAGGTGTCCATGCTTGCTTCCCGCGGGCGGCTCCAACTCTCCATCCCCGTGGAAGACTGGATCTCCAGCCTGGAGGCCCTCCCGTTCCTGCAGTTTGTTCCGGTCGACAACCGGGTGGCCGCCCGGGCAGTCGCCCTGGAGAATTTTCCGCACCGCGATCCAGCCGACCGCATGATTGCCGCCACGGCATTGGGACTCGGGGCCAGCCTTGTCACCGCCGACGCGCGGCTGCGCGCCTATCGCCCGCTCAAAAGCGTCTGGGCGTGAGCGCCCCGCCCGAACTCCGCCGCGCCATCCGCCTCCCCCATGCCACGGCCATGGTGGTCGGCACCATCGTTGGCGCCTCGATCTTCGTGAACACCGGCGCGGTCCCCGCCGAGCGGGAGGCGCTCAAATGGGAGTAGCTTCTTCGTTCGAGAGTCTGAGCGAGGCGCTGAGCGCGCGCTACCGCCTCGAGCGCGAGCTCGGCCGGGGCGGCATGGCAACGGTCTATCTGGCCCAGGACCTCCGGCATGAGCGCCCCGTCGCCATCAAGGTCCTGAATCCCGACCTCAGCGCATTGCTCGGCGGAGAGCGATTCCATCAGGAAATCAGGGTCACCGCCCGGCTGCGGCATCCCCACATTCTCCCGCTCTACGATTCCGGCGAGGCCGGCGGCGCGAGGTTGAGTCCATGACCACGAGTCCGTCGATCGGCGTTCCCGAGCTCGCTGGCCTGGCGAGCTATGCCCAGGCCGCAAGGATCGGATATCCGGTCGAGGAAAACGTCCGCCGCCTGCTGAGGTATCAGTGGACCGAGCGCCGGCTCATGAACGACCTGCTCTCCCATCTCACCGCTGAGCCGGTGTGGGAAATCAAGTGCGGCTACGCCCTGCACCAGTGGCAGGACGCCGAGCATGTGGACTGGCTCCGCCGGCGCATCGGGGAGATGCGCCATCCGGTTCCGGCCCTCGACGCGGCGCCCGACCCGCGCCTGGATGCGTTGCTGGAGGAGGCGCTCCGCTCCGCGGACGCGGTCGAGCTGCTCGCCGGCAGCTACGGTGTGGTGCGCGCGGCGCTGGCCCAGGCCTATCGGGACCATCTGGCGGAGTCCAACCCGCTGGTTGACCACCCTACCCGGAGAGTCCTCCAGCGGGCCCTCCTCGATCACGAGGCGTCGCTGGCCTGGGCCGCCGAGGCTCTCGACGCGCTGACTCGCGAGGATCCCGCCGCCCGGGCACGCGCCGCCGCATGGAGGAATCACCTCGACGGGTATTTCCACGCGGCGGGCGGAATCGCCGGGACGGCGCCGGAGCAGACCCCGAGGCTGCCGGCCAGCCGGGCCACCGCTCCCTTCCTCCCGGACTTCCGTCCCCGCCGCGACCGGCGATTCAGCGGGGAAGACGAATTCGAGTTTCCGCCCCACGCGGTGTACCACGACCGCCGGGTCCCCGCCGACGAGCGCAACTTGGCGCTGCTGGCCAAGCGCACCCTGGAGATGGACGTTCCCGAGATGATGGCGTCCATCATGGTGGAGCGCACCGGTCAGCCGTGGGAGTTCTATCTCGACTACTCACGCCAGCTCTGGGATGAATGCCGGCACGCGATGATGGGAAGCGTCGCCCTCGAGGCCCGCGGTGTGGACTGGACCAGGATTCCCCTCACTGTAGGGTTTTCGCTGCGCCTTAACCTGCACGCCACTGCGCTGGAGCGGCAGACCATCCTCTTCGCCATCGAGCAGTCGCTGATGCCGGCGGAAACCGGCAAGCGCTTCGAGTACCAGACCGCCGTTGATTCCGGAGATGCTCTCTCGGCCCACTTTCACGACTACGACTGGGCCGATGAAGTGCTCCACGCCCAGATCGGGCGCCGCTGGCTGAAAAGAGAAGGCATCTCGACTGAGGAAGCGCTGGAGCGCGCCCAGGGCATTCACGAACGGACCTGGGCGGCCCTGGCGCAGTATCGCGGCGGCGAGCCCGGGGCCGACTGGTGGGATGGCTTCGTTCGAAGCGTCCTGGGCAAGCCGAGTGCGCTGAAGCCCGAGGAACGCGCCGACCTCAAGATTCTCGCAGAGTAGGCTGCCACTCGATGAGCCACCTGTCCCCACTGTCTTCACCGTCCGCACCGTCCTCGCTGACCTTCCACCTGATCCCCCATACCCACTGGGATCGCGAGTGGTACCTCACCCAAGCGGGTTTCCAGGCCCGGCTCGTTCCGGTGCTCGACGAAGTGCTGGAGCAGCTCGAGCGCGAGGCGGACGCGCGATTCGTGCTCGACGGCCAAACGGTGCTGCTGGAGGATTACCTGGCAGTGAAGCCGGAGAATGCGGCGCGGATCGCGGCGCTGGTCAAGCGTGGCGCGCTCGAGATCGGGCCCTGGTACATCCTGTCCGACCTTCTGATTCCTTCCGCGGAATCACTCCGACGAAATCTGACCGAGGGAATCCGGAGCGCGAGACCCTTCGGCCGGCGACTCGACGTGTTCTACAGTCCCGACGCGTTCGGCCATCCCGCGGAGCTCCCGAAGCTCGCGGCGGAGTTCGGGATTCGCTGGGCGGTGATCCGCCGTGGGCTGGGGAGGCCGGGAGGAATGGACCGCGACCTCTACCTCTGGGAAGCGCCCAGCGGCGAGAGACTCCTGGTGTACCACTTGCCGGCCGGCGGCTACGACATCGCCATCGATTTGGTCCGGACCGGAACCGACCTGGCGCACACGTGGTTACCAATCCGGAAGGAGCTCACGGACCGCGCGGTTTCCAATCAAATCGCCGTCTTCCTGGGGGCTGACCACCATGCGATGGCGCGCGACATCGCCGGCTTGCGCGACCGGCTTCAGGCGCTCGAGCCGGGCCACCAGGTTCGGATCAGCGGTCTCACCGAATTCTTCACGGCGCTCGAACGGGTCCGGCCGCCGGCCCCCGCTGGGCGGGGAGAGCTCCGCCGGATCGACAGCCACGCCTGGGTGCTGCAAGGAGTGCACGCAACGCGAGCTCGCATGAAGCGCAGATATTCGCGGGCGGAGCTGGCGCTGTCCCGCATCGCGGAGCCGCTGGCGCGGACGGCGGCGGAGAATAGCGGCACCGATCGCAATGGCCTCGTCACCGTCGCGTGGCGCACTCTGCTGCAATGCCAATTTCACGATACGCTGGCCGGCACGACCAGCGATGCAGTGCAGCGCGAGCAGGAGGTCCGCCTCGATCAGGTCGAAACCCTTTGCCGCGAGATCGCCTACCCGAGTCTTCGGGAGCTCGCGCGGCACGAAACCGGGAACGCCGCGCCCCGGCTCCTGCTTTGGAATCCATCGGCGCGCCCGCGCGGTGGGGTCATGACCGGGTCGCTGACCTCTTTCCGGAGAGATGTGCTGGTCGGGCGGCCTTCGGGCCGCAAGGCGAGGGTCGGACCGGGGCACCAGGCATTCGCGCTCACTGGCGCATCGGGAGTTGCTATCCCGGTTCAGGTGCTGGCGGTGCGGCGCGACCAGGAGCGGACCGACTCGATGCGGCACTATCCCGATCAGGACGAGGTGGACCGGGCCTGGATTGCCTTTGTTCCTCCGGAGGTACCGGGCAAGGGGTCGGTCTCCCTGACGCCGCGGGCCCGCCTGCCTTCCCGGTCGCCGACTCAACGCGGGCTCGAGGTGCGTCCGGGCTTTCTCGGCAACGGGTACGTCACGACCCAGGTATCCCCGCTCGGGACCCTGACCCTGACCGACCAGCGCACCGGGGAGAAATACGGCGGGCTCACCGCGCTCGAGGACGAGGCGGACCGCGGCGATACCTACACCTTCTCTGCTGGTCCCGGTCCGACGATCCGGGGCGGCGTGCCGGTGTCCTTGAGGGTGATTGCGCAAGGTCCGCTGATCGGCGCCGTGGAAGCGCGATGGTCCCTGAAATCGGCGGGTAACGGCGGGCTTTCCGCGCGGCTTCTGGTCGTGCTCTATGCCGATTCGCCGGTAGTGCGGCTCCGGCTCGACATCGAAAACCAGGCCACCGGTCACCGCCTGCGCGCGCGTTTCCCGGTTGGCGCGGGGACGACCGCGCTGGCGGGAGCCGCCTTCGGCACGGAGCGCCGCCCGGCGGTCACTCCACGGAAGGATCCGGGCGCGATCGAGCAGCCGGTTCTCACAGCCCCGGCACAGCGATTCGTGGCAGCGGGAGAAGGCGCGCGGGGCCTCGTGGTCCTGGCGCCGGGCTTCTTCGAGTACGAATGGACGGTGCAGGGGGAGTTGGTCGTCACCCTCCTGCGCTCGGTGGCAGAGCTCTCGCGGAACGACTTGCCCGAGCGCCCCGGGCATGCAGCGTGGCCCGAGCCGACTCCACTCGCGCAGGAGCTGGGAACCCACACCATCGAGCTGGCGCTGGTGGCCGGTGCGGACGCAGCAGCGGACCCCGAGCGTCTGGAGCAGCATTGGGAAGACGCATTCCTCCCGATCGTCTCCCTCTTCCGGCGGGATGGCTCACCAGGCTCTTCCAGCGGTCGCTAACTCTTGTTGGTTGGTTTCAATCGGTGGAATCTGTGAAATCCGTGGGCGGCAGTTCCTGACGAATCGATCTGGATTTCGTTCGACAATCCCACGAACCTTTCCGACCAGATCGGGGCAAGTCTGCGGCTCCCGGTCCCCGCTCCCCACTACCCGCTCCCCGCTCCCTGGTCAGGCCCCCCGCTCCCGCATCGCATCCGACAACAGCGTGCACCCGATCACCACCAGCACCAGGGCCACCCCCGGCGCCAATCCCACCCACGGCGCGTTCACCACGGTGTCTCGTCCCGACGCGATCATGGTGCCCCAGGACGCGGCCGGGGGCTGGACCCCCAGTCCGAGAAAGGACATGCCCGCCTCGAGCGTGATCGCGTTGCCCACGCCGAGCGTCGCGAGCGCGAGGACGGGAGCCATTCCGTTGGGCAAGGCGTGCCGGACCAGTATCCGTAGCTTCCCGGCGCCCAGCGCCGCCACAGCCTCCACATAGGGCCGCGCCAGCTGGGAGCGCGTTTCGGCGTAGACCAGCCGGGCCACCGGCATCCAGCCGGTTATCCCCAACACCACCACCACCAGCACCGCGCTTGGCTTCCACAGGGAGGCGAGCAAGAGCAGCAGCACCACGCGCGGTATTCCCAGCGCGAAGTCGGTCGCGCCGAGCAGCAACGGCGCCAGGGTGCGCGGGCCCGAGGCGGCCGCCGCTCCGACGGCGAGACCTATCAGCAGCGACACGCCCATGCCTAGCAGCCCGACTGTCAGCGAGATCCTCGCGCCGTGCACCAGCCGGGCCCAGACGTCCCGGCCCAGCCGGTCGGTGCCCAGCGGGTGGAAGACCTGGTGCACGTCGGTGCTGCCCGGGGGGAGAAATCGGGTCTGCACCACGTCCCGCTGGGCATCGGGGCCCACCGGAGACACCAGCGGGGCCAGGAGCGCGAGCCCAGTCACCAGCACGAGAATCACCAGACCAGCGCGGCCCCGCCCGTCGCGCCAGAGCGCCGTCGCGTTACCCCTCGGCATGGCGGGTCCGCGGATCGGCCAGGGTAACCAGGAACTCCGCGAGGAGATTGCCGGCCACCACCAGCACTGCGCTGATCGTGGCCGCCGCCATCACGACCGGGTAGTCGCGCGCCTGCACCGCCTGGACCAGCACCTGCCCGACCCCGGGCCACGCGAAGATCGCCTCGACGAATACCGCGCCCGAGAAGAGCGCGGGGATCGCCAGGCCCAGCAGAGTAACGATCGGAACCAGGGCGTTGCGAAGCTGGTGCCGGACCACCACCCGGGATTCCGACAATCCTCGGGCCCGTGCCGACACCATGAACGGTGCGTCGCGCAGCTCCCGCATGGCGGCGCGGGAGAATCGCGCGGTGCCGCCCAACCCGATCAGCGTGAGGGTGACGAGCGGCAGTGCCAGGTGACGGAGACGATCGGCCAGGCGGGCGGGCCCGCTCAGGAATTCCGCATCGAGACCGGCGGCGCCGAAGGCGGGCAGCAGGCCCATCTGGTAGGTGAAC
>JAYUAL010000433.1:0-3238 GCA_043741355.1 Gemmatimonadales bacterium
TCTGTTTGGCCATGTACGCCAGGTAGGCCACGATGAAGTCGGGGGTGTAGTGCGCGCTGGCCCCCGCGCCGTCGCTCTGCGAGGCGCTGCCCACGTCGAGGCCCGCCCTGGTCAGCCACTCCCGCTCCAGATCGAACCCCGCCTGGGGATCGGTCTTCTTGCCGACCACCGCGCCGACGACGCGCAGCATGATGCTCGCGTGAAGGTTCTGGCTCACCTTGAGGGTGACCTTGGCCTCCTCACTGAGCGGCAGCGACACATGCTCGGCTACGACCGCCTGATCGGTGTAGGATGCCGCGAGCGCGCCGAAATCGATGCTCTCCCCGGCCTGGCGTGACGCCGCGACGATGCCCCGCTCGTGCAGCGCCTCGGTGAGCACGAACTCGGCGAAGCGCACCGGATCAGGGACCCCGTACGGCATGACGCGGGTCCCGGCGCCGGCCGGGATGCCCCCTGTCATGGTGACGGTATGGCTGCCGTCGGGATTGGTCCCATCGCTGATAAAGTCTCCGCTCGCGGCCGAATCCTTCGGGAGCGTGACGGCTCGGCCGGTGAATCGCAGGTAGGACGTCGCCGGCGAGACGGTGCTGCTCGCGGGGTCGCCTGCATTCCGGCCGGGCGTGACCAGGATGTCGATCACATTGTCGTTGACGACGATCGGGGAGATCACCACTCCGGTGCCACCCTCCCGATCGCCGCCCTTGAAGAGCGAGGCGTCGACGATGATCCGGCCGGTCACCCGCTTCACCCCCCGAGCGGCCACTTGGGCCGCCAGCGACCGGATCACGGCAAGCGGATCGCCCTCCACCGCCTCGCCGGCATAGGAGTGATCCTCGTCCTTGAAGGCCAGGGTACCGTCGGCCCGGGCTCGCCCCGAGAGGTTGGGATCCCCGCTCGCGACCAGCACCAGATCGCCGACCAGCGTCCCATCGGCGCCGATCGGCCCGGTGCGGTAGACCCGGGTATGGAACCGGTAGTCGGCGCCGAGGAGCTCGAGCGCGGTACCCACCGACAGCAGTTTTGTGGTGGATGCGGGCGTGAAGAATTTGTCTCCATTCAGCCGGTAGACCGGCTTCCGTGCGTCCAGATCGTAAAACTCCACGCCGAAGAAGGCGTGGGCAAACTCCGGCCGAGCCATGACGGCGTCGACGCGCCGGGCCAGCGACTGGGCGGGGAGCGGGGAGCGGAAAGCGGGGAGCAGCAGCGCAAAAACAATCGGGATCCCGCGAAGGGTAGGCATGGTCATCACGGCACCGGTATCGGTGGCGGGCCGGCGGGCACCCAGGGCTTGTAGACGAATCCGGTGGTCTTCCCGGAGAACTCCGCGCGGATGGCGTCCCGCATCGCGGGATCTTCGAACAGATCCACTGCCGTCATGGCGAGCGCCTTGGCGGCGTAGACCATTCCCTTGTGGCCGATGGACATGGCGCCGGTGGCCACCACCGGCCAGGCATGCCAGGGAGACTGCCAGACGCCGGTGGTCACGTTCAGGTTGATGGTCGGCACCAGCCAGCTCACGTCGCCGACATCGGTGGAGCCGCCTTCCGGCTCGGTGGGCGCCGGATCCCGGAACGGCTGCACCTCTCCAACCACGCCCTTCTCGGCGATGCCGACGGTCTTCTGGATCGCCCGGGCGAACGCCTGTTCTTCGTCGGTGTAGCTGATCGGGCCGAGGGTTACCAGGTTCTTGTAGAGAGCCCTGGAGCCGGCCTGGTTGGCGAGCACCTCGTAGTCTCCCCCCTGCAGGGTCAGCTTCGACTCCACATCGGCGATCCTGCCGGCCCCGTCCGCGATCTGGCGCACCCGCTCCAGGACGGTTTCTATGCCGGCTCCGCGGGAGTCGCGCACCCACATCCATACCTTGGCGTAGTCGGGCACTACGTTGGGCACATCTCCCGCCTTCACGGTCACATAGTGCATCCGGACACTGGGGCGCACGTGCTCCCGGAGCATGTTGACCCCGTTGACGAAGGCCTCGGCGGCATCGGCGGCGCTGCGGCCGTTCCAGGGGTCGAACGCGGCGTGGGCGGTCTTGCCCTTGAATTCCACGATGAGGTCCACGATGGCCTGGCTGGTACCGTTGTCGGCCATGGTGCGGTCGGCGGGATGCCAGGCCAGCATCACGTCCACGTCCCGGAAAATCCCCTCGCGGGCCATGTAGACCTTGCCGCCGACCGCTTCCTCGGCGGGTGTGCCGTAGAACCGGATGGTGCCCTTGAGCTTGCCGGCGGCGATCAGGTCCTTGATGGTGGAGGCCGCGCCCAGGCTGGCCGCGCCGAAGAGGTTGTGGCCGCAGCCATGGCCCGCCGCGCCCGCCACCAGCGCCTCGCGCGTGGTCTGGACCTTCTGGGAGATGCCGGGCAAGGCGTCGAACTCGCCCAGGATGCCGATGACCGGTTTCCCGCTGCCGAACTCGGCCACGAAGGCGGTGGGCATCCCGGCCACGCCGCGGGTGACCCGGAATCGCTGCTGTTCGGCGTAGTCAGCGAGCAGCGCGGAGGAGCGGGACTCGCGCAGCGCGGTCTCGGCAAAGCCCCAGATCTTGTCGGAGAGGCCGATCAGGTCGGTGGCGCGCTTCTCCACCCCGGCGATCGCCTCCTGCTTGAGCTTTGGATCGGTGGTGCGGCCGGGAAAAGCCAGAAGGAGCGGCAAGGTCATTGCCGCGAGCGGACGCAGGCGCATGGGAAGCCTCAGGATTCGGTTTTCTTGCCCTTGAACAGGCCGATCAGTTTCACGAAGGGGTCGAAGGCGCGGTCCACCACCCGCTCCTTGAGCGGGATGATCGCGTTGTCGGTGATGTGGATGCTCTCGGGGCAGACCGTGGTGCAGCACTTGGTGATGTTGCAGTAGCCGATCCCATGGGTCTTGCGGAGCTCCTCGGTGCGGTCGAGCGTGTCGAGCGGGTGCATCTCGAGGCTGGCCACGTGCACCAGGTACCGGGGCCCGATGAATTCCTCGTGCAGGTGGTGATCCCGGAGGACGTGGCAGACGTCCTGGCACAGGAAGCACTCGATGCACTTCCGGAATTCCTGGACCCGGTCCACATCGTCCTGCTGCATCCGCCAGGTGCCGTCCGGCGCGTCGGGCGTGCGCGGGGTGAATGGCCGGATCTTCAGCTTGACCCGGTAATTCCAGCTCACGTCGGTGACCAGATCCCGGTGGTGCGGGAAGGCGCGCATCGGCTCCACCGTCACCGGCTTGGTGAGGTCCAGCTGGTTGAGCCGGGTCATGCACATGA
>JAYUAL010000434.1:0-3231 GCA_043741355.1 Gemmatimonadales bacterium
GTGGTCTTGCCGGCGCCCAGGTCTCCTTCCAGCCAGATCACCGCGCGGAGGGCAAGCCCGGAGCCCATTTCGAAGGCGAGCGCGCGAAGCGCCGCTTCGTCGAGGAGGGCGGTCACGCGCGGCGACGGCTCCCCCACGATCCCGCGCGACGTACCTCGGGCGCGGACACCGCCCGAAGATCGTTGAGCTGGTCGCGAAGCATGGCGGCCATTTCAAACTCGAGATTGGCCGCCGCCTGTTTCATCTGCTTCTCCAGCGCCGCCATGGCAGCCGCCCGCTGCTTGGGATCGTGCAGGTCGGGGAGGGTCGGCGCCTTGCGCGACGCCGCCGCACCCGCGCTCCGGGCGTCGGCAACGTGGGTCGAGAGCCGCACCTGGGCGGTAGACTTCACGATCGACACCGGCGTGGCGCCGTGCTCGATGTTGTAAGCCTGCTGGATGGTGCGGCGGCGGTCCATTTCGGCGAGCGCCCGCTCCATCGAACCGGTTATCCGGTCGGCATAGAGTATCCCGACGCCCTGCAGATTTCGGGCGGCGCGGCCCACAGTCTGGATCAGGGAGCGATCGGAGCGGAGGAAGCCTTCCTGGTCCGCGTCGAGAATCGCCACCAGCGACACTTCGGGCAAGTCGAGGCCTTCCCGGAGCAGGTTGATGCCGACCAGAACGTCGAATTCGCCCAGGCGAAGGCCCCGGAGAATCTCCACCCGCTCGATCGCGTCGATGTCGGAGTGGAGGTAGCGGACCCGCACCCCGTGCTGCTGGAAATAGTCGGTCAGGTCTTCCGCCATCCGTTTGGTGAGCGTGGTCACCAGCACCCGCTCCTTGCGCGCCTCCCGAAGCCGGATCTCGCTGAGCAGATCGTCCACCTGACCCTTGACCGGACGAACCGAGACCTCGGGATCCACCAGAAAGGTCGGTCGGATGATCTGCTCGACTACCGAGCCCTTCGAGAGACCGAGTTCGTATTCCCCCGGCGTGGCCGACACCGTGATCATCCGGGGCACCAGCTCCATGAACTCCTCGAAGCGGAGCGGCCGGTTGTCGAGCGCCGACGGGAGCCGGAAGCCGTACTCGACCAGCGTGGTCTTGCGGGCCCGGTCGCCGTTGAACATCCCACCGATCTGCGGCAGCGAGGCGTGCGATTCGTCGACCACTGCCAGGAAGTCGGCCGGGAAATAGTCGAGCAGACAGGCCGGCCGCTCGCCGGCCGCCCGGGCCGTCAGGTGGCGGGAATAATTCTCGATGCCGGGACAGGTCCCGATTTCGAGCAGCATCTCGATGTCGAAGTGGGTGCGCGACTCGAGCCGCTGCGCCTCCAGCAGCTTGCCCGCGGTGCGGAGCTCGGCCAGCCGGACCGCGAGCTCGTCCCGGATCAGGCGCACCGCGCGCTCGATGGCCGGACGCTCGGTCACGAAATGCTTGGCCGGGTAGATGGCACACTGGTTGAGCTTGGCGATGGTGTTCCCGGTGAGCGGGTCGATCTTGGAGATCCGCTCGATCCGGTCGCCCCAGAGCTCCACCCGGACCGCCTGCTCCTCATAGGCCGGGTAGATCTCAATGGTGTCGCCCCGGACCCGGAAGGTGCCGGGCTCGAAAGAGACGTCGTTCCTCATGTACTGGATCGCAACCAGGTCTTCCAGAATGGCGTCCCGCCCCCGCTCTTCCCCGGCAGAGAGCGTGAACATCATGCTGCGGTATGTCGCGGGGTCGCCCAGGCCGTAGATGGCGCTCACCGTGGCCACGATGACCACGTCCTCGCGCTCCATCAGGCTGGAGGTGGCGCGGAGTCGCAGCGCCTCGATGTCCACGTTGATCGACGCATCTTTCTCGATGTACACGTCGGTGGCGGGGACGTATGCCTCCGGCTGGTAGTAGTCGTAGTAGGAGACGAAGTATTCGACCGCGTTGTTCGGCAAAAACTGTTTGAGCTCGCCGTAGAGCTGCGCGGCGAGGGTCTTGTTGTGCGAGAGCACCAGGGTGGGCCGCCCGTGCCGGGCGATTACGTGCGCCAGCGTCATCGTTTTGCCGGAGCCGGTCACGCCGAGCAGGGTCTGGTAGCGGCGATCCTCCTCGAGGCCCCGGGTCAGCTCGGCGATGGCGCGGGGCTGATCGCCGGCCGGCTCGAAGGGGGCGACCACTTTGAACGGAGTGGTCACCGGACGCCCCCGGCTCTCAGGATGATGTCCCAGTGGGCCTTCGACACCGGCATCACGGACAGACGGGAGATCCGCACCAGTTCCATGGTGAGCAGCCGGGAATCGGCTTTGATGACGGAGAGCGGGACTGGTTGCGGCAGAGCGCGCACCGGCGCCAGGTCCACCACGACGAGCTTGGGGTTCCCGGCGGTGGGATCGGGATAGGCGCCCCGCGTTACGCGCGCGAGTCCCACCACGGCGGGGGCTTTGCCGGAATGGTAGATCATCAGCTCATCCCCCGCGGACATGGCACGCAGGTGATTGAGCGCGGTGGGATTGCGAACTCCGTCCCAGGTGGCTCGTCCGTCCTGGACGAGCTGCTCGAAGGAGTACGTCATCGGTTCGGTCTTCAGAAGCCAGCGTTCTGCCATGGCCGAAAATAACCCGAAGTCAGTCTTTTTTCACCACATATTCCCTGGATCCGGCCGTGACGGAGTCGCTGAAGACTTCGACCCGGTATCGGCCGAGCGGCCAGCCGGCGTCGCGCCAAATGTGGAACTCGGTGCGGCTCGGGCCAATTGCCGTCACGGGCTGGTTCGATTGGAATACCAACTGGCCCGTCTCATAAATGAACCGCGCCCCGACCCGGTTCCCCCGCGATACGCCCTCGGTCGCGATGGACGCGTACACCGTGTCCTGGGGTCCGAACACCTGGGTAGGCGTCGAGATCAGCTTTTCGGCAGTCACCGACTTACCCACGTCGATCCCGGTCACGCGAAGGCCCGGCGGAGCAACGGGCGGAGGCGCAGGGGGTTCGGGCTTCTGGCAGGCTGCGGCGCCGATCGAGGCGGCCGCGGCCAGTGGGAGCACGAATCGAGAAAGCCGGGCCATGGAAGGAATTCCTCAGGAGAAGCTGGGGAAACTAATTCACCCGTGAAGCCTGCGGCGTCAGGTGCCCGGCGGCGCCTCCCTTCGGTCCACGGTGGCCACGCCTTTTACCCGCCGTACCGCCTTGAGCACCTTGGCCAGATGCGGGAGATTGTCCACCTCCACGAAGACGGTGCCGAAGGCCCCGCCGTCCTTGGTGTGCAGATCGG
>JAYUAL010000435.1:0-3228 GCA_043741355.1 Gemmatimonadales bacterium
CGATCTCGAAGGCCCGGAGCCGGACCGGCTGATTCTCCGTGATGCGAAAGGTGATGTACGCGTCTTTCGCCGTGCGCACCACCGCGGTGTCGACCAGCACATCGAGGTAGCCGTGAAGCCGGTAGAATGTCTTGACCCGCTCGACGTCGGTGCGGAAGGCGCGCTCGTTCAGGTGTCGCTTCGCGCCTATTCCGAGCCATCGAATCCACCCGGCGGTCGCCAGAAAGCTCGAGCCGGTCGTGACGATTGCCGCCTTGAGGATGCTCGGTTCGAAGGACTTGTTACCCGAAAACTTGAGCTGCCGTACCACGAGGCCCTCGTCGACGGCCTGTGCCAAGGCAGGACGGAGCCCGGAGCAGCCGAGCACCGCGATCACCGACCCTATACGGACAATGGACACCCAGCGCCACCCACCGGGGCGGCAAAGGCTCGTTGGCTCGATTGACGACACGTTCTAAATCTATTTCTCTTATTGTGTTACGCCACCTCGGGCGGGAACGCCGCCCCATTCTCTCACCAAGCCCTCGATGCGCCGCTGCCTGATTAGTCTCGTTTTCGCCCTTTGCAATACCCCGGCACTCCCGGCACAATCGCTGGCCAGGCGGCTCGACCGGCTCCTGGATGCTGCGCCATTCGACCGGCACTCGTGGGGCGTGGCGGTGCTCGACAACACCGGCAAGCTGCTCTACCAGCGCAATGCGACCCGGCTCTTCATTCCCGCCAGCAACACCAAGTTGATTGTGGCCGCCGCGGCGACGGTCCTGCTTCCCCCCGACGGCACCGTCCTGACCAGCCTCTACGCCGCCGGCCCGGTCGACAGCGGCGTGGTCCGGGGAGACCTGGTGCTCTACGGCCGTGGCGATCCCACCATGAGCCGCCGCTGCTTCGACGCCGACACCACCAGATCCGGGGCCTGCGAGGCCGACCCGATGCGGCGGCTGCGCGACCTGGCCGGCCAGCTTCATGCCAAGGGCATCCGCACCATCACCGGGAACGTCGTCGGGGACGGGAGCTATTTCGAGCCGACCCTGCTTCACGAGACCTGGGAGCAAGGCGACCTGGTCTGGTGGTACGCCGCGCCGGTGTCGGGCCTCGCGTTCAATGACAACAGCCTCGATCTGCGCTGGGCCCCCGGCCCCGAATCCGGCGCCCCGGGTGTGATTTCGCTCGCCCCCGATCTGGGAGACGTCACTATCGAGAACCGGACCACCACCGTCACGGGATCCGGCTCCGGACTCGACGTGGGGGCACTCGGACCTCTCTCTCTCTGGGGAGGCGGAACCATCTCGCGAGGCGCGGCCGCGCGGACTTCCTACGCGGCCCTCCCGGACCCCAACCGCCTCGCCGCCAGCGCCCTCCGGCGGGCCCTGGCCGACGCCGGCATCTCGGTGCGGGGGGCCACAGAATCGACCACCGATTCGATGCGATACGCCAACGTCCGAACCATGCCGCCGCTGGCCGAATCGGCCTCCCGTCCTTTCCGGGAGTGGCTGGTTCCGATTCTCGGGCCCAGTCAGAATCTCTTCGCCGAGATGTTGCTGAAGCAGCTCGGACGCCAGATGGGGGGAGAGGGAAGCTGGCCCGGCGGGCTCACAGTGGAGCGGCGCCTGCTCATCGATTCGGTCGGGGCCGATTCCACCCAATTCTCCCTGCGCGACGGCTCCGGGCTCTCCCACGGGAACGTGGTGAGCCCCCTCACATTTGCCCGGTTGCTGCTTTGGCTCCGGAGCCACCCGAATTTTCCCTACTTCGAGCGCGCCCTGCCGGTCGCGGGGAGGAGCGGCACGGTCCGGAATCGGATGGTGGGAACCGCTGTGGAGGGTAGGGTGAAGGCCAAGACCGGCTCGATCTCCCGGGTCAACGCCTTCTCAGGATACGTGACGATGCCAGACGGCAAGATCCGGATCTTCTCGATTCAGACCAACAATCACGACCTGGGGGGCGGCGCGATGATCGCGCGCATTGATAGCCTCGTCATCGAGATCGGAAAGCGGTGATCGGGGAGCGGATCTCCCTTCGGCCGATGACGCCGGGCGACTGGCCTTCGGTCCGGAGGATCTACGCCGAGGGTCTCGCGACGGGAACAGCGACCTTCGAGGCCGAGGTGCCGGATTGGGGCGCCTGGAACGCGGGTCATCTGCAGGAATGCAGACTGGTGGCCGAGCGGCAAGGGGAGGTGGCCGGGTGGGCCGCGCTGATGCCGGTGTCAGCCCGCGAATGTTATCGCGGCGTAGCCGAGGTGAGCCTGTATGTCGCGGCCGCCGCCCGGGGGGCCGGAGTGGGGCGCGCGTTGCTCCAGGCGCTGGTCCCGGCATCGGAGGCGGAAGGCATCTGGACGCTCTGGTCTTCGATCCACACCGATAACCCGGCCAGCGTGGCGCTGCATGAACGATGCGGCTTCAGGATGATCGGACGGCGGGAACGGATCGCGCTCCGAGGCGGCGTCTGGACCGACACCTTCAACATGGAGCGCCGCAGCGCCCTCGTCGCGTCTAACCGTGCTGCTGGGTAGCGAAGATCTTGAGTTCCGAGCTGTGCCCGGGATTCACCTTCCGCTTGGGGTCGATCCAGTGCACCGCGTTGTTCACGGCGGTACATGACTCCGCGACTCCGGTGGCGATGAGCTCGAGCTTGCCCTCGTACGTCACGATGTCTCCCGCCGCGTAGATCCCCGGCACGTTGGTCCGCATCACCCGGTCGACCCGGATGTCGGCCTTCTCGGTCTCGAGCCCCCACGCCTTGATGGCGCCCAGGTCGGAGTGAAAGCCGAGTTGGGGGACCACCGCGTCGAAGGGGAGGACCTCTTCGACGCCGGTCTTGTTGTTGAGAATGACCACCCGTTCGACCCGTTCGCCGCCTTCGATCGTCTTGACTTCGGAAAACGTGCGCACCTCGCACTTGCCCTGGCGCTGCATCCGCTCCACCTGGCGCACCGTGGCGGCATGGGCCCGGAATCCATCGCGGCGATGGATGAGCATGATCGATAGGGCGATGTCCTCGAGATTCACCACCCAGTCGAACGCCGAATCTCCACCGCCGACGATCAGCACTCGCCGGCCCGCAAACGCCTTCGGGTCGAGCACCTTGTACTCGAGCCCCCGCCCTTCCCACCCCTCGACGCCCTCGGCCGGAAGCTTCCGCGCTTCGAAGGCCCCGATCCCCGCGGCGATCAGGAGCGTGCGGGTGGGGTAGGATGCCCTGCTGGTCTCGAGCCGGAAGTGGCCGAGC
>JAYUAL010000436.1:0-3227 GCA_043741355.1 Gemmatimonadales bacterium
CGGGTCCGTGAGCTGGCCGCGCGGTTCCTCAACGCCGAATCGGGCTCCGAGATCATTTTCACCGGCGGAACCACCGCCGGGCTCAATCTCGTAGCGCAGAGCTACGGCGGGTCGGTGCTCCGTCCTGGCGACGAAATCCTGGTGTCGGAGATGGAACACCACTCGAACATCATCCCCTGGCATCTCGTGGCTGAGCGCACCGGGGCTGTGGTACGCCCGATTCCCGTCATGGAGTCGGGAGGCCTCGATCTGGCCGGATTCGAGCAGCTGCTCGGGCCGCGAACCCGGATCGTGGCGGTCACCCATGCCTCCAACGTGATGGGCGCCATCAATCCGATCAACGCGATCGCCGCGATGGCCCATGAGGTTGGCGCAGTCGTGGTGGTGGACGGCGCCCAGTCGGCCCCTCACTTGCGGGTGGACGTCCAGGCGATCGACTGCGATTTCTTTGCCTGCTCGGGGCACAAACTCTACGGCCCGACCGGCATCGGGCTGCTCTACGGGAAGCGCCGGTGGCTCGAGGCGATGCCGCCCTGGCAGGGCGGGGGCGGGATGATTCGCGAGGTGCTGATGGACCGGAGCACCTACGCCCCGCCTCCCGAACGATTCGAGGCGGGCACGCCGCCGATCGCCGAGGTGGTGGGGCTGGGCGCCGCACTCGACTACGTGATGGCGTGGGACTGGGAGGCGCTGGTGGCGTACGAGCAGGGACTGGTGGCGGAGGCATCCCGGCAGATCGGGCAGATCCCCGGCGTCCGCATCATGGGCGAAGGCGCGGACCGGGTGAGCGTCCTCTCCTTCATGCTCGACGGGATCCATCCCCACGATGCGGGCACGGTGCTCGACACGCTGGGCATCGCAGTGCGGGCCGGCCACCACTGCGCCCAGCCGCTGATGCGCCGGTTCGGCGTCAACGCGACGCTGCGAGCCTCCTTCGGCGCCTACAACACCATTGAAGAAGTCGAAGCCCTGGTGGCGGGGCTCGGACAGGCGCGCAAGGTGTTGCTGGGATGAGTGAGCTCGACGACCTGTACCAGAGCGTCATCCTCGACCACAATCGCGCGCCGAGGAACTTCCGGAAGCTGGAAGACGCCACCAACCACGCCGAGGGGCACAACCCGCTCTGCGGCGACCACTTCGACGTCTGGTTCAAGGTGGACGGAGCCGTGATCTCCGAGGCCGCCTTTCTGGGCCAGGGATGCGCGATCTCCAAGGCCAGTGCATCGATGATGACGCAGGCGGTCAAGGGGAAGACGATCGGTGAGGCCCGGGCGCTCTTCGAGAAGTTCCACGAGGTGGTGACCGGGAACGGCGGCCCCGCCGCGCTCCCGTCGAAGCTGGAAGTGTTCCGGGGTGTCAGCGCGTTCCCGATTCGGGTGAAATGCGCGACGCTGTCGTGGCACGCTATGAGGCAGGCACTCACCGACATACCGAGTTAAGGAGAAGTCATGCCATACCACGAAACGATGGTCAAGCCGATGCGCGAGGAAGTCACCCGGCACGGGGTCACGGAGCTGCGTACGGTGGCCGAGGTGGATGCCGCCATCGGCCCCGGTGAAGGCACCGCGCTGGTGTTCGTGAATTCCATCTGCGGGTGCGCCGCCGGCGGGGCGCGACCCGCGCTGGCGCTCGCGCTCTCGCACGCGGTCAAGCCGCAGCATCTCTACACCGTTTTCGCGGGACAGGACCTCGACGCCACGGCCCGCGCGCGGAGCTACTTCGCCGACTACCAGCCCAGCTCGCCGTCGGTCGCGCTGGTTCGCGACGGAGAGGTGGTGCACTTTGTCCACCGCCACATGATCGAAGGCCGTTCGCCACAGGCCATCGCCGCGGACCTGGTGGCGGCGTTCGAGAAGTACTGTTCGCCGCAGGCCGCGGCGAAGCGCGAGTAGAGAATTGCCGGGTCACGTCTTCCACCCCGGCCACGAGGAGCTTCACGGCGTGACGGTCGTCGTGGAGAGCCCGACGGGTGCCACCTGGGTGGGCCGCTATCACGAGCGAACTGACCGCGGTGTGATCCTGCACGACGTCGCCGTGCACCAGTCCGCCACTGGGAAGCTTCCGCGCGATGTATGGATCGAACGGCAGATCAAGTTCGGAATCCACGCCGAAGCGCCCCGCCTGGTGGTGCCCAACGACCAGGCAGCCAGAATTGTTCGTCTGATGGAGTGGAAGCCGGCCACCCGGTAGTCAAGTATACTTGACAAACAGATGGCTTGTGGCGCTGCTTATCCTCGTCGTTTCATCGGCTATCGGTACGGCCCTCAGCGGTCGGACTTCTGTACTCGCCATTCTGGGCCAGGCAATCCTGTACGCGGGACGCTTTGGGCCCATGTTTCTGCCTCCCCGACTGTACGACGCCTGGTCGACGCGTTGCAAGATCCCGGGATTCCGCCGGAGGGCGTAACGGAAACCTCCCGGCGCCGCCGCTCGTACGAGCGGTCCAGCCTCCCCCTATATCCTGGAGCAGCGGCATGAGCGGTAGCGTCGTGAGGGTCGAGGGTGTCACGAAGCGCTTCGCAGGTCACACCGCCGTGGAGGGGCTCTCGCTCGACGTCTCCAAGGGCGGAATCTTCGGCCTGCTGGGTCCCAACGGTGCGGGCAAGAGCACGACGATTCGGATGATCATGAACATCATCACCCCCGATGAGGGTCGGATCTCGGTGTTCGACTCGGTCGCTGCGAGCCGTGACCTCTCCGAGCGGATCGGGTTCTTGCCCGAGGAGCGGGGTCTCTATAAGAAGATGCGGGTGCTCGATCACCTGATTTTTCTGGGGGAGGCCAAGGGCATTACCCGGGCGCGTGCCAAGGCGCGCGCGGGCCAGTGGCTCGAGCGTCTCGGACTCATGGACTGGGCCCAGAAAAAGGTCGAGGACCTGTCCAAGGGCATGCAACAAAAGGTGCAGTTCATCTCGGCGCTGCAGCACGAACCCGAGCTCCTGATCCTGGACGAGCCATTCAGCGGGCTGGACCCGGTCAACAGTCTGGTGATGAAGGATGTGGTGGTGGAGGCGGCGCGGCAGGGCAGGACGGTGCTCTTCTCGACTCACATCATGGAGCAGGCCGAGAAGATGTGTGATCACATTGTGATCATCGCGCGGGGGCACAAGTTGGTGGACGGCCCGCTCACCCAGATCAAGCGTGAGTTCGGCGGGCGGCACATCGCCCTCACCTTCACCCGGAACTCCGACCGCGCCAACCGGATACTGGCCGATCGGACTCTGGTG
>JAYUAL010000437.1:0-3219 GCA_043741355.1 Gemmatimonadales bacterium
GCTGCCGGCGGGGGTGGAGATGGTGATGCCGGGGGACAACATCCAGATGACGATCGAGTTGATCATCCCGATCGCGATGGACGACGGGCTGCGGTTCGCGATCCGCGAGGGCGGCCGTACCGTCGGCGCGGGTGTGGTGACGAAGATTCTCAAGTGAGGTCAGTGGGGTCAGTGAGGTCAGTGAGGTCAGTCCCGACCCCACCGACCCCACCGACGCCACCGACCGACCAGGAGTGAATATGGCCGGCAAGATCAGAATCCGTTTGAAGGCCTTCGACCACGTCGTCCTGGACCAGGCCGCCGCGGATATCGTCCGCACGGTGGAGAAGACCGGTGCCCAGGTGGCCGGCCCCATCCCGCTCCCGGTCAAGATCGAACGATGGACGGTGCTCCGGAGCCCGCACGTCGACAAGAAGAGCCGCGAGCAGTTCGAGCTGCGCACCCACAAGCGGCTGCTCGACATCAACGACTCGCGGCCCCAGACGATGGACGCGCTGACGAAGCTGGATCTGCCGGCCGGCGTCGACGTCGAGATCAAGGTCGGGTGAGGCGATGACCAACGGACTCATCGGCCGGAAGCTCGGCATGACGAGGGTGTTCACCGAGGATGGCACCGCGGTGCCGGTGACGATCATCGAGGCCGGCCCCTGCAAGGTCGTCCAGGTGCGAGATCAGGCGGTGCAGCTCGGCTTCGGCGCCCGGCGCAAGAGCCGGGTGCACAAGGCGCAGCTGGCCCACGCGCAGAAAGCCGGCCTCGACGCGGCGCCCCACATTGTGCGCAGCTTCGAACTGGTGGGCGACGCGCCGACTCCCGGCTCGGAGATCACGGTGGGCATGTTCGCCGCCGGCGAGCTGGTGAAGGTCACTGGCCGCTCCAAGGGCCGCGGGTTCCAGGGCGTGGTGCACCGCTTCGGTATCGGCGGCGGGCCGGGGTCGCACGGTAACACGCGGCACCGGAAGCCCGGCTCCGTGGGCGCCGGCACCGACCCGTCCCGGGTCATCAAGGGCAAGCGGATGCCGGGCCACATGGGCGACCGGCGTCATACCGAAATGGGCCTCCGGGTCGTCCGGGTGGACGCCGAGAAGAACCTGCTGTTCGTCGGGGGCGCGGTCCCCGGTTCCAAGAACGGCATCGTGACCGTGGCAAAGCAGGGAGGACGGAGCCGCCATGATTGAGGCAGCGCACTATTCGGCGACCGGCGCCCGTCACAAGGCGGCGCTGGCGCTGCCCGCCGACTTCTTTGACGGGACCGTCAATGAGCCGGTCTTGCACCAGGCGATCAAGACGTACCTGGGTAATCAGCGCCAGGGAACCGCCAAGACCAAAACCCGGAGCTTCGTCTCCGGCGGCAACCAGAAGCCCTGGAAGCAGAAGGGCACCGGCCGGGCCCGCTCCGGGTCGAGCCGGTCGCCGATCTGGCGGGGCGGCGGGATCGTCTTCGGCCCGATTCCGCGCGACTACCGCGCCGACATTCCGAAGAAGGTGCGGCAGCTGGCTCGCCGCTCCGCGCTCAACGCCCGGGCCCGCGAAGACTCGCTCTTCGTGGTGGACGCGATGACTTTCGATGCGCCGAAGACCAGCAAGCTGGCCGGCATGCTCGAGAAGATGGGCCTCGAGGGCAAGAAGGTCCTGGTCCTTGCCAACGGGGAAAACCGGAACCTCTACCTCTCGGGACGGAACATTCCCACGGCGCGGGTCATGAACTACTCCAACGCCTCGGCGTACGACGTGATCTGGTCGGACGCGGTGGTGGTGGAGCAGGGCGCCCTGGGCGCGCCGGATTCCGAGGAGACCGAGGGCGCCGAGGTGCGGACGCCGAAGAAGGCCAAGCCGGTCAAGAAGCCCGCCGCCCGGCCCAAGGCCGCTGCGAAGGCCGCCAAGAAGACGCCGGCCAGGAAGCCCGCCGCCAAGAAGCCCGCGGCCAAGAAGAAGAAGGACAGCTGATGCCGACGCTTCGAGATACCGTGGTCCGCCCGCTGATCACCGAGAAGAGCTCCACCGCGTACCAGTTGCGGAAGGAGTACGCCTTCGAGGTGCATCCCGAGGCGAACAAGCACCAGATCGCGTCGGCGCTGGAGCAGCAGTTCGGCGTCCACGTCACCGCCGTGCGCACCATGCAGATGCGCCGGCACGAAGTGACCCGGGGCCGGGTGCGGGGAACCACCGCGCGCTGGAAGAAGGCGATCGTCACCCTCAAGGAGGGCGAGTCCCTCCCCATCTTCGAGGGCTAGCATGAGCATCCGTCAATTCCGTCCCATGACCGCCGGCACCCGGTTCCGCTCGGTGTCGGGGTTCGACGAGATCACCCGGTCGACGCCGGAGAAGTCGCTGCTGGAGCCCAAGAAGCGCTCCGGGGGCCGCAACAACAAGGGCCACGTGACGATGCGGGCCCTGGGCGGCGGCCACAAGCAGCAGTACCGGATAATCGACTTCCGCCGGAACAAGTTCGGCGTTCCGGCCAAGGTCTCGGAGATCGAATACGATCCCAACCGGAGCGCGCGGATCGCGCTGCTGGTGTACGCCGACGGCGAGAAGCGCTACATCCTTCACCCGGCCGGCCTCAAGCAGGGAGACGTGGTGGTCTCCGGCCCGGGCAGCGATGCGCGGCTCGGCAACTCGCTTCCGCTCGGCGAGATCCCGCTGGGCACCACGGTGCACAACGTGGAGATCAAGCTGGGCCGGGGCGGCCAAATCGCCCGGAGCGCCGGGCAACAGGCTCAGGTGATGGCCCGCGAGGGCGACTACGTCACGCTCCGCCTCAAGTCCAGCGAAATGCGGATGGTGCACTCGAAGTGCCTGGCCACGATTGGTGAAGTGGGCAACGGCGAACACGAGCTGCTTTCCCGCGGCAAGGCGGGCAAGACCCGCTGGCTGGGGCGGCGCGGCAAGGTGCGCGGCGTGGCCAAGAACCCGGTCGACCACCCGCTGGGCGGGGGCGAGGGCAAGAGCTCGGGCGGCCGGCCGCCGGTGTCTCCGTGGGGCAAGCCGGAGGGGGTCAAGACCCGCAAGCGGAAGAAGGGTTCCAACCGACTCATCGTGCGCGGCCGTAAGCGCGGGAAGGCGACGCAATAATGGCACGGAGTGTCAAGAAGGGTCCGTTCATTCAGGAGGCACTGCTCGCCCGGGTGCAGATCCTGAACTCCAAGAACGAGAAGCGGGTGGTCAAGACCTGGAGCCGGGCGAGCACGATCATCCCCGAGTTCGTGGGCCATACCTTC
>JAYUAL010000438.1:0-39517 GCA_043741355.1 Gemmatimonadales bacterium
GCGGTGCTCACGATCAGGAATCGCTCCGGCCGGCCGCGGCGGCTCAGCGCAACCGGCTACGTGGAGTGGGTCCTGGGCGACCTCACGGCCACGTCCGCGATGCACGTCATTACCGAGAGCGATCCCGCCACCGGCGCGATCTTCGCGCGGAACCGCTACAACCCCCTATTCGGGAATCGCACCGCGTTCTTCGCCCTCAACGAGCCCGGCGCCGGTATCACCGGCGACCGCGCCGAGTTTCTCGGCCGCAACGGAACCCCGGCGAGCCCGGCGGCGCTGGGCCGGGTTCGGCTCTCGGGACGGGTCGGCGCCGCGCTGGATCCCTGCGCAGCGATCCAGGTTCCCTTCGATCTCGCGGATGGCCAGGATCGCGAACTGGTGTTCAGCCTGGGGATCGGCCATGATTCCGAAGATGCCCGCCGCCTGGTGCAGCGTTATGGCGGCTCCGCGGCGGCGCGGGCGGCGCTCGAAGCGGTATCGGCCTACTGGAACCGGACCCTGGGGGCGGTGCAGATCACCACCGCGGATCCCGCCCTCGACGTGCTGGCCAATGGCTGGCTGGTGTATCAAACCCTGGCCGGCCGGCTGTGGGCCCGGAGCGGGTTCTACCAGTCGGGTGGGGCCTTCGGCTTCCGGGACCAGCTCCAGGACGTGATGGCGCTGGTGCACGCCGAGCCGGCTTTGGTGCGTGAGCACCTGATGCGCGCGGCCGGACGCCAATTCATCGAGGGGGACGTGCAGCACTGGTGGCATCCACCCTCCGGCCGCGGCGTCCGGACTCGGTGCTCCGACGATTTCCTCTGGCTTCCGGTGGCGGCATGCCGGTATATCCGCGCCACCGGCGATATCGGGGTGCTCGATGAGCGGGTGCCCTTCATCGAGGGCAGGCCGCTCAATCCCGATGAGGACTCCTACTACGACCTGCCGATCCCGTCCGAGGAATCGGCCTCGCTGTACGAACACTGCGTCCGCGCCATCAAGCACGGGCTTCGCTACGGCGAACACGGGCTGCCGCTGATCGGCTCGGGCGACTGGAACGACGGAATGAACCTGGTGGGCATCAAGGGCAAGGGCGAAAGCGTCTGGCTGGCCTGGTTCCTCCACGACATCCTGGTCCGCTTTGCCGAGCTGGCCCGCGCCCGGGGCGATACCGCCTTCGCCGACAAGTGCGAACACGATGCAGTCGGGCTCAAGGAGAACATCGAGCTGCACGGGTGGGACGGAGAATGGTACCGTCGGGCCTACTTCGACGACGGGACGCCGCTCGGCTCGGCGGGCAATTCGGAGTGCCGGATCGACTCCATCTCACAGAGCTGGGCGGTGCTCACGGGCGCCGGAGACCCCAGCCGGGCCCGCCAGGCCATGGAGGCCGTGGATCGCAATCTGGTGCGCCGGGACGAGGCGCTGGTCCAGCTCCTCGCGCCTCCGTTCGACAAGTCGACGCTGGATCCCGGGTACATCAAGGGTTACGTGCCGGGAGTGCGGGAGAACGGCGGGCAGTACACCCATGGGGCTGTCTGGACCTCGATGGCGTTCGCCGCGCTGGGCGACGGCGCCCGGGCCTGGGAGCTGCTGGGGATGATCAACCCGGTGGAACACGGCAAATCGGCGGAGGCAATCGCCAAGTACAAAGCGGAGCCCTACGTGGTTGCGGCGGACGTCTACGCCGTCGCGCCCCACACCGGGCGGGGCGGCTGGACCTGGTACACCGGCTCCGCGGGGTGGCTCTACCGCCTGATCGTGGAGTCGCTGATCGGTCTGAGCCGGGAAGACCGGACGCTCCGGGTCACTCCCTGCATGCCTCCCGGCTGGCAGCCGTTCACAGTGCGCTACCGGTATGGCGAGACATTCTACCGGATTTCGGTGGTACCCGCGGAGGCCGGTGCGACGGGGGTCACCGTGGACGGCGTCGAGCGGCCCGGGCTGGATGTTCCGCTCGAAAACGACGGCGCCGCCCACGAAGTCGAGGTGCGGGTTACCGGCGCCGGAGTATCGGCACCGAACATCGTCGCACCGGTTCACGGCTCCCGCAGCTCGGCACCGATCGAAGCACATCCAGTGTCGGCGGGGCCGGATAGGCCGTCCCAGTGAACCCGGAGAACCCATGCGAAAGGCTCTGAGTACCGGCTTGCTGGCGCTGCATCTCTCGGCGTGTGGCGGCTACGACACCGTCATCATTGCGCCCCCGGGAAACCTGTTGCCTCCGTCGATCGGCGTCGGCGTGAGCGGCGCCGCGAATCTGACTCGGGCCTCGACGGCCGAGGTGACGGTCACTGTTTTCCGCCCGTCCGGCTTCAGCGGATCGATCGATTTGAGCGCCGAGAGACTACCGGCGGGGGTGACCGTGGCCTTTGTACCGGCGACGGTGCCGTCCAATTCCTCCACCAGCACGCTCACGCTGAGCGCCACCACCACCGCCACCCTCGGCACTGTCACCGCCGCGGTGCGGGCCAGGGCCACCGGGATGACCGACGCCGTGGCCCCGCTCGTGATCGGGGTAAACCCCTGAGCTGCGGTTGCTGAGCGCTCAATGCCCATGGCCGCAAGTCGGTGACCGACCACTGGGATTGCGGGAAGGTGGGGCGCTGTGGCGCCGCCTGACCGTGCCCTGCACCCCCAAACACGGCAGCTGGCCCAATCACGCCGAGATCGAGCTCAGCCTGGGTGCCCGTACCGCGGCCTCAATGTGCGCTACGGGCGGGCCAATTCGGCCTCGGCCCATTCGGCGAATCTCTCCGCTTGCTGCACGGCCGACCTAGCTTCGTTGACGCTGGCCGCCCGATGACCGTAATGAGCATCATCTTTCCAACTGAGCAATCTCCCCAAGCGCTGGTCCTGTTCCTTCGGAAAGCGAGCGCCGATTGCAGTCTTCAGGGTCTTACCCAAACCCCTGTGATCGACGGCGTTCTGAATACGCCCGAATTTGATTGATACGGCGTCGCCAAAAGCGATTGCGGAATCAATTGCTTGGGTAATTATGGGGTTGCCTATACTCGTTTCCTCCGCCATGTCTAGGAGGTCCCGCCCCGCCTGGAGAAAGGCGCGGGCATTGTCGAGGCGGCCCTTCCATTCAGATTCAGAAACCGTCTTCCAAGCGCCCCGTCTAACCACCAATCAAGCTCCTTGGCGCTGGCCCAAGCACCGGAATCGCGTCCGCCACCAGGTTGCGCCACCATTCACTTTGAGACTTCGAATGTCGCTCCAGGTCCTGTGGTGTGAATGCGACCAGCGAAATAGTCAGCCCAAGCTCGTCGGCAGCCCTGACCACCATGCTGTTGAAGCTTCGGAGCCCTTCCATGCTTGCGTTAGTCTGCACAATTGCCAGATCTACATCGCTCTGGACAGTGTCCCGCCCACGGGCCACGCTTCCGACAAGCCACACGGCCTTCGGGACGGGTTTCATTCGCCGAGCAGCCGCGCGGATCCGCTCGAGAAACCGGTCGATTCGTTCCGCCTCTCGTTCAAACAGCTGTCGAATCGCGAGGGCGAGCCTATGGTGCTCCGCCAGTTGGTACTGCGGACTCCGCCCCGTGCCGCTGGCCTCCACCATGCCAACCGCATTTAGACGCTCGAGCACGCGCCCCGTTCCCGGCTTTCCGAGGCCGGCACGGATGGCAATGGCCGAGGCGGTCATTCCCCCCCGTTGGAGGCTCAACACCCGGAGCACTCTGACCATTCCAACCGTGCCGATGATCGAGTCAAGTGGTTGGTAAAAGAAGCTGCTCGGCTTCGCTGGGGGCCTCACCACCAACCTCCTCTCGCGGGTATCTTATAGTGCCGTTAAGTTACTTATAATATACCATGGTTGCTTATACAGCACAATGCCGCGGTCTACCCCGCGCTGGAAGCTGCCAGCCGCGGGAGGTTGTGCGGCTGTGGCGCGAAGGACTAGGTCCGCGCCTTCGCGGAGATCGCCAGTCCGACCCCGCCCAGAATCGCCGCCGCCGAGAGGGCCAGCCTCAGGGAAACGCGCTCGCCCAGCAGCGCCGTTCCCGCGAGGGCGGCCACCACCGGCACCGCGAGCTGAATCGTACCGGCCCGGGTGGCGGTGAGTCTGGGGAGCACCGCGTACCACGCCGCGTACCCGAGCCCCGAGGCCAGCGCCCCGGAGGCCGCGGCAAACCAGACTCCCACCGGACTCAGGTGGGCTTGCGGCAAGCCCGCCGCCGCGAGCGCCAGGCCGAGGGGAGTGGCATAGAGAAAACTCTCCGCCGTTCGGGGCAGCGGGGCCCCCGCGGTCCGGCCCCGCAGCGAGTAGAACCCCCACGCCGCGCCCGCCACCATCATCAGCAGCGCGCCGTGAATCGACGGTGCACCCAGCCCGGGCAGGTTGAGATACACCAGCCCGGAAAGCGCTGCGATCAGCCCGATCCACTCCAAGGGCCGAGGGCGCTCACCGGACCGGAGCCCGGCACCGATCATCGTGAGCTGCACCGCGCCGAACAGCAGCAGTGCGCCGGTGCCGGTCGGCAGGCTGAGGTACGCGAACGAAAACGGAGCCGCGTACAGGAAGAGCAGGGCGGCACCGGTCCAGCGGCCCTTCGATGCCGCACGCGGTGCGCCCCGGTAACGAAGCAGAATGCCGAGCACGATGGCGCCGGACAGGAGCCGGATCGCGGTGAACGAGGCGGGGTCGATGCTTCCGGAGCCCAGGGCCAGCCGGGCGAGGACCGAATTGGCGGCAAAGCAGAGCAGCGCGAGCGCGCCAAGCCAGATCACGGGAGTGGCGGGGCGCTATCGGGCGGGTGGCGATGGCGGGTGCTCTGCTCGTACGCATAGGCCAGCCGAAACAGGGTCGCCTCGCTCCAGGGGCGGCCCAATAGCTGGAGGCCGGCCGGGAGGACGCGCCGGGTGTAGCCCATCGGTACCGTGATCGCGGGAAACCCCGTCGAAGGCGAGAAGAGCTGGCTATTGTCGCCGTGCGGGGTGTTGAGGTCGCCGATCAGGCGAGGCGGGTTGCTCCAGGTCGGGTACACCAGCGCGTCGAGACGCTGGGCGTCCATCAGCGCCAGGACTCCGCCGCGGAGTTTGGCGCGGAACTCCTCGAAGTTCCGGCATCCGCCGCTCTGAGCGGGGGCGGTGTCCACCGTCTGCGCCGCCGTGAGCCGAAGCTCGATCGAGGGATGGAACCGGCGCGAGCGGATCACCGCCTCCAGGGTCCGGACCGGCACCTTGTCGTTCTGCTGCGCCAGCCAGGCGTTCAGGTCGTACTTGAAGCGGTTGCAGCTCCCGCTCTGGGCCCGCCGCCACGCATCGAGGCTGTCCACCGCCACCGAATCGACGACAACTGCTCCGGCGCGCTCGAGCTCCGCCAGCGCGGCCTGGAATACCTGAAGGAGCTCGGGATCCGCGGTAGGACGGTTGTAGGCCTGGCGCAGCACCCCGATCCGAGCGCCCTTGAGCCCATCCTTCCGAAGCGCGGCGAGGTAGTTCTCGCGGGGCCGGCCCCGGCTGGCCGCGGTGAGAGAGTCGTCGGGGTCTTCTCCGACGATCACCTGGAACACCGTCGCCGCATCCGCGACAGTTCGGGCCATGGGGCCGGCGATGTCGGCGGTGTAGTTGAGCGGGACGACGCCGGCACGGCTGGTCAGCCCCATGGTCGAGCGGATGCCCACCAGCGCGTTGTGCGATGACGGCCCCCGGATCGAGTTTCCGGTATCGGTCCCGAGCCCGACTTCGCCCAGATTGGCGGAGACCGCGGCGGCGGTGCCCCCGCTCGAGCCGGCGGTCACCCGGTCGAGCGCGAAGGGGTTCTTGGTATATCCCGGCAGAATCGAGCTCACCGTCTCGTACGGTGTGAAGGCGAACTCGGCCATGTTGGCCTTCGCCAGCACGATCGCCCCGGCCGCGCGGACCCTCCTGACCTGGAATGCATCGCGGGTGGAGACATAACCCGCGAGCGAGAGGGATCCCGCCGTCACCGGGAGGTCCACCGTTTCGAAATTGTCCTTGAGGATCATCGGGATGCAGTGGAGCGGTCCGGAAAGGCCGGAGGCCGTGAACCCGGCATCCAGGGAGTCTGCGACCTTGAGCGCCTCGGGGTTGAGCGCCACCAGCGCGTTGATGCCGGGGCCGCTCTTGTCGTACGCGGCAATCCGCGCGAGGTACCGCTCGACCAGCCCCCGGCAGGTGAGCCGGCCCGCGCTCATCGCCGAGTGGATTTCGGCGATGGTCGTTTCCACCACGCTGAAGGCCGCCGCGCCCTGCGCATGCGCGGAGAGCGCCGGGGCCACCAGGAGGGCCCCGGCCACCAGCCGCCGGAGCCGCGGGCTCACGGCTTCGGGATCATGATGTTGAGCACGCCGCGGTCCCGGAGCTTGGTGGTGAACGCTGGAAGGTCCGCTTTCTGGAGTGCGTCCAGCCGGGCCCGCGCGTCCTGAACCTGGGAGTGCAGCAGCTGCTGCACTTCGACCTGCTGCGACGTCGGCGCGAACTCCGACACCGAGATCCCGTCGGCAAGCCAGCCCAGCCGCCCCATGAGCTTCATCGGGTAGCGCACATCATCCTGTCCTCGGCCGGTGAGCTGAAGCTGTACCAGGTTCTGTTCCACACTCAGGAATTTTTTCTCAAGCGAGTCGGCCTCCGCCTTGAGCCCGATCATCGCGGAATCGGAACCGAGGATGTTCTGGAGCGCGATGAGCTGGCTTCGCCCCGATTCGATGGCATTGACCATCTCCGCCACGGCCTCGAGATCGGTCCGGATCTGCATGAGAACGGCGGTCTGGGCCCGGATCTCCTCCTCGCTCCCCCCGGATCCCGGATCCTTCCGGACCTCGAGGCGCTGGGTCGCGTCCCGGCCCGACGCGGTCACCTTGACCGTATAGATCCCCGGTGGCGCCAAGATGGCGAGGCGCACGCCGTCGGGCGCCGTCCGGCCGGCGGCGCCCACCGTGATGTCGGGCGCGTACTGCGGCGGGGTTCGGAGCTTGGCTTCCTTCGACGCATCGAAGCGAAGATCCCACCAGACGCGGTTGATCCCCGGCTTCCCCGGGGCGCCCTTGATGGTGCGGACGGTTTTTCCGCCGCCATCCTGGACGCCGAGCGTGACGCTATCCTTCGTTTCCGCCTTGAGCCAGTAGTCGAGCGGCACGCCGTTGGGCGGGTTCTGCCCGGCCGAAGGATCGTACGCCACCACGAACGGCGCCTCGACACCGCGGAGCCGGTAGGCCGCGCGGGGAGCAAAGAGATGAAGATCCTTCGCGACGAGGGCGGGCCCCATCTCACGGAGCGGGGTGATATCGTCGAGGATCCAGAAGCCGCGGCCGTAGGTGGCCACCACGAGATCACTGAAGTGCTCCTGGATCGCGATGCCGTACACCGGGGCATGCGGCAGGTTGCTCTGCAGCGGCTGCCAGTTGTCGCCGTCGTCGAATGACACGTAGAGCGCGTTCTCGGTGCCCAGGTAGAGCAGCCCGCGCCGGACCGGATCTTCCCGCACGGTGTGCGCAAAGCTCAGAGGACTCTTTGGAATCCCGGTGACGATGAGCTTCCAAGTCTTCCCGTAGTCCGCGGTTCGGTAGACCCAGGGATCCCGGTTGCTGACCTGGTGCCCGTCCACCGCGAGGTACGCGGTGCCGGTATCGTAGCGCGACGGCTCGATGTGGCTGATAGTGGCCCAGGCGGGGAGGCCAGGCAGATTGGCGGTGAGGTTGACCCAGGTGGCGCCACCGTCCCTGCTGAGCTGGACCAGTCCGTCGTTGGTCCCCACCCAGAGGAGGCCCGCCTTGAGGCGCGACTCCGCGATGGAGTACACCGTCCCGGCGTATTCCACTCCGATATTGTCCGGGGTCAGGCCGCCCGAGCTCTGCTGCCGGCTCTTGTCGTTCCGGGTGAGGTCGGGGCCCAGCAGCTTCCAGCTCCGCCCTCCGTCGGTGGTGACGTGCACGTACTGGCTGCCGACGTACACCCTGTTGTGGTCGTGGGGGGAGATGGTGAGTGGGAAATTCCAGATCCAGCGATACTTGAGGTCCGCGGCCGGCGAACCCATCGGCCCGTCGGGCCAGACCTCCACATTTTGCGCAATGCCGGTGCGAACATCGTAGCGGGTGACCACGCCGCCTGCCGCGCCCCAGCCCGAGGCGGTAGACCAGACGATGTTGGGGTCCTCCGGGTCGGGAGTGGCCCAGCCGCTCTCGCCCCCAGCCACCGAGTGGAACATTCCACGCGGAATGGAGCCCTCACCGGGCCCGAACTTGCTGTTGCTCGGCCCCATCGTGGACGGGCCATCCTGCCGGTTGCCATAGACGAAGTAGGGAATCCGGTTGTCGACGGTGACGTGGTACATCTGTGCCACCGGAGGCTGAATCTGGTTCCAGGTTTTCCCGCGGTTGATGGAGATGGAAATCCCGCCGTCATGCCCCACTACCTGCCGGTTGGCGTCGATCGGGTCGATCCAGATATCGTGGTGATCGCCGCCCGGAATCTCGCCATTGGGTGGGTCGATGGTGGTCTTGCCGCCGTCGAGCGTCTTGCTGTAGAACGCCGAGAGGAAGTAGGCCTCGTTCTCGTTGTCGGGCGCCACCGCCATCCGGCTGTAGTAGGCGGTCCGGCCGGCAAGCTGGCGGTCATGGCTTACCAGCTGCCAGCTCTCACCGGCATCATCGGAGCGCCAGAGCTCTCCAGTGCCCGCGTCCTTGCCGCGGACCGGTACGCCGTCACCGGTTTCGATGAGCGCATAGACCCGGTTCGGATTGCTGCGGGCTACCGCGAGGCCGATCTTGCCCACTGGTGTCTCGGGAAGGCCGTGACCGGAGAGCCGCTTCCAGGTGGTCCCGCCGTCCACCGACTTCCAGATGCCGCTCCCCGCGCCGCCGCTCTCCCGCCCCCAGGTATGGATCTCGATCTGCCAGGTTGCCGCGTAGAGAATCCGGGAGTTGCCGGGGTCCATCACCAGGTCGATCGCTCCGGTGCTGTCGTTGACGAAGAGCACCCGTTCCCAATTCTTTCCGCCGTCGCCGCTGCGATAGACCCCGCGCTCCGGCTGCGGGCCGTAGGCGTATCCCAGCGCCGCCACGAGTACCACGTCGGGATTCCTGGGATCGATGACGATCCGCGCGATTCGTCCCGTGTTGTCGAGTCCCATCCTGCTCCAGCTCTTGCCGGCATCGGTGGACTTGAATACCCCCCAGCCCAGCGAGATGTGGCTCCGGATGAACGGCTCTCCGGTGCCGACCCAGACCACGTTCGGGTCCGAGGGGGCCACGCCAATCGCCCCGATCGAGGAGACTGCCTGATCGTCGAAGATCGGGGCCCAGTGCGTGCCTCCGTCGGAAGACTTGAACAGCCCGCCCGATGCCGCGCCGGCGTAATAGATTCGCGGATCTCCCGACACGCCCGAAACCGAGGAGATCCGGTTTCCCTCCGGGCCGATGTAGCGGAACTTGAGCTGGCTGTATTGGGCGGTATCGCTGGCGGGAGTCCGCTGGGACGCGGCCGGGGTGCCGAGGGTGACCAGGGCGAGCAGGGCTGCCGGAATCGCACGGCGCGGCATCATGGGAGCGTGTGCTCCTCGGCTGCCCCGGCCGCTGATGGCTGGGCGATTCCGCCGGAGAGGCGGGTCAGCAGGTCCGCCAACCTGAATTCCACCATGCCCAGCCGCCAGTCCCGCCTCGGCGCTGAGGCGGAGAGGTAGAGCCGCATGACGTCCCGGTCCGCGTCGTACAGCGCGCTGGCTCGATAGAGCATCGCGCTGGTCCACCGCTGGTCCTCGTGGCGCAGAAGCGGCACCGGATAGGTGGTCCATTGCACGCCATCGGAGCTTCGTGCAAAGAAGAGATCGTGCGGGCCACACCGGCGCACCGGGTAGGCGGGATAGACAGCCCAATACTCCCGGCGGGCGGCCACCCAAGCCACATCGATGTGCCAGATGTGGTACCCGGGCTGACTGAGCCCCGACGCGAGGGCCCGGCCCCACCCGCGCTCCAGACCGGGGTTCGCAAGGGGGCGCCGGCCATCGCCCTCCTGCAGCATCACCTGGGTCACCCGCCGGGGGCAATTCTTGTTGCCCGCGTTCACGTACCACAGCCGCGGATCCCGCGAGGCGGAGAGGACCATCGCGGGCGAGATCATGCCGTGATTCCGGCGCAGAAACGATTTCCGGGGCTGGCCCCAGGTCACCCCGTCCCTCGAGGTGAGCAGGCTCACGCGGTTGAAGCCAGCCCGCACCTCGCGGGTCAGCAGCACCAGCTGATCGGCCGCCGAGTCGTAGGAGAGGTCGGGATCGGAGTTGTAGGCGCCATCCGGGGGGCGGGGCACGATGGGATTCGAGAGCCCCGCCGGGACCTCCCAGGTGATCCCGTCATGGCTCGCGACGATCGAAGGGTTCTCCATGTCCTCCTTGCCGCCGGGGAAGGGGGTGAACGCCATCCAGTACTCGAAGCCGCGCCATCGAGCGGGAAACCACAGCACGTCGGGATGCACCGCCTGTCCCGAACCGTCGTAGGTGGGCACCACCAGCTGGGTAAGGGGGGTGACCGGAGTCACCTCGGGCGCCTGCAGGCCGAAATCCCGGAACTCGACGGCGGGTGCCATGACCTGCTCGCTCGCAGCACACCCCGCGCCCAGGGCGATGGCGCACCCCAGCGTCCATTTGACGAACCGCATGCCTGCTCCGATTACTGGGAGGCTATGACCGTGGTGACGGGCCGAGAAGATCGCGCTTGGTGAGCCCCTCCGCCAGGGGTCGCACGCGGGGGTTGGGGTTCCTTAATCCAGAAGTTTACTTTAGGGTCAACCGCATCCTGGTGAAAAAGATCTCGTGCTGGCCCAGGAAACTCGACTGGGTACCGATGAAGATGAAGAATCCCCCAGAGGCGTCGGTTACCACCGGCGCCGGCTGGGCGCGGATCGGAGTGCCCCAGGCGCTGTAGGTACCGGGTGTCGGACACCCCGTCAGGCCGCTGGTGATATCGCCCAACTGGGTGAACTGCCCCGCGCTGGTACCGGCGCCTTTGTCGATGTTGAGCCGGAGCACCCCCTGCGCATCGGTGGTGACAATGGGTTGGGTGGCGCTAACGCCCGCCTTTATTACGGTCAGCGGACCGGGCCCGGTGGTGCATCCGCCGTGAATATTGGTGGCATACTCCACCTGGATCGTGGCGGTGTACGTTCTGTTGGCGGGGAATCCCGCGACGTAGCGGATCTGATACATGAAGAGATCGCCGCCTACGTTGGTGCCGCTGAGATACAGCCCGACCGACGACGTCGGCAGCGGCGCCGGGAGATTCCTGACATCCCCGACGAAGCCCACCGCCGCCGCCTGCGCGGCGGGATAGTCCGCCGTCGCGGCAACCCAGCCGGTGTTGAGGACATTGAAGTCGTAGGGAATGGTGAAGGCGGATGATAAATCGGTCGATCCGAGGCACCCGCCCAGAAGGAGGCCGGCGGCGGCACCCAATAGACGCTTCATGAGGAATCCCCTTTTACGCGACTGCCTGCCGAGGACTTCGAGTATAACGCCGGAGCCCGCCTTCGAGATTCGCTCCGGGGATGGCTCGCTCCGCGTGACCGGCGTCACCCGGACGCATCTCAACCTGCACGGTGTGCCGGGCGTCACCGCCTCCTTTCGGCCACCTCCCTATCGTGGATAATGCGCTACCCCCTGGCGGCTCTGATACTGGCGGGCTGCGGGTCGGCCGGCACGACATCCGCATGCCCGGGGCCCCCGAGCCTCGTTCTTATGTCAAATCTAGCGCAATGTAAACGTTTACAGTACGTTGTAAACGTTTACATTTGATCGGCCGGGCGAATCTATGCTGGTATCTTGTCCCGAGCACGCCGCTCTGCGCGATCGTCTGCGTTCCCCCGAGGCACTGCATGGTGACCATCAGGGACGTCGCACGCGCCGCAGGAGTCTCGGTCGCTACCGCCTCCCGTGCGCTGCACAAAGGCCATCTGGTGGCCCACGACACTCGCGAGACCGTGCGGGCCGCGGCCGACCGGCTGCTCTACAGCCCCCACCGCGGCGCCCGCAGCCTCATCACCAGCCGGACCCTCACGATCGGGGTGCTGCTTCCCGATCTGTACGGCGAGTTCTTCTCCGAAGTCATTCGCGGCATCGACCAGACGGCCCAGGGGGCGGGGTATCACTGCCTCCTCTCCAGTGCCCGCCATGGGGGGCCAACCCTCGAGGCGGCGCTCCGCTCGATGCACGGACGGGTCGACGGGCTGGTGCTGATGTCGCCCGAATTCAATGGAGACCTCTCCAAGCGTGCGCTCCCCACTGGTTTCCCCGTCGTCCTGCTGAACTGTCCTCCTACTGATGCCGCCCACGACAGCCTCACGGTCGCGAACTACGAAGGGGCCCATGCGATGGTCCGGCATCTGGCGGAACTCGGGCACACCCGGATCGCGATCATCAAGGGCGCCGAGGGAAATTTCGATGCGGCGGAGCGGCTACGCGGGTATCGCGCCGCTCTCCGGGCGGTCGGTCTCCGATTCGCGCCGGAGCTCGTCGTCCCGGGCGACTTCAGCGAAGCGGCCGGCGACGCCGGCGCGCGCGCCCTGCTTCGGCTGGCCGACCGGCCGACTGCGATCTTCGCCGCCAACGACGGGATGGCGATCGGCACGCTCTTCGCGCTTCGCGATGCCGGCCTCAGGGTGCCGGAGGACGTCGCCATCGGCGGCTTCGATGACATCCCGATGTCCCGGTATTTGGAGCCGGCTCTGACATCGGTTCATGTGGACATCAGCGCGCTGGGGGAGCGCGCGGCAGCCCGCCTGTTCTTGGCGCTCGAGGGCCCGCCCGATACCAATTTCAGCCGTGAGACGCTGCCGACGACGCTGGTCGTGCGGCGCTCCTGCGGCGCCCGAGGGAACTGAAGCTCGCTCCGCACGCACCCAATCAGGGAGGATGCTGTATGAGGATCGATCGAAATACCATTGCGCTGCTTTACCGGCTGCTCGGGGCCGTCCTGGTGCTCGCCGTCCTGCCCGCGGTGAAACCGCTGGCGGCCCAGACCACCACCGGCAGCATTCGGGGCTATATCCGGGGCGATAACGGCTCGCCGCTGGTCGCCGCCGAGGTCAGGGCCAGGAGCCTGGCGACCGGCAGCGCTCGCGTGGCGACCACCAATACGAAGGGGTTCTTCGCCCTCTCCGGCCTGGTCCCCGGGTCCTACGCCATCGAGGTGCGCAGCATCGGTTTCAAGCCGAGCGGGCGGACGGAGCGGGTCCAGATCGGTCAGGACCTGACCCTCGACTTTACCCTCCTGGCCTCGGCGGTGCAGCTGGAGGAGATCTCGGTGTCGGCGGCCCCCGCGGTGGAGACCCGTTCCACCGAGGTGGCGACCAACGTAGCCCCGACCCAGGTCGAGAATCTTCCCAAGTCGGACCGGAACTTCCTGGCCCTGGCGGTGCTGGCGCCGGGAGTGCGGCTCACGGGGGACCGGATCGGCGATACCAGGAAGACCATCAGCGCCGGCGCGCAGGGGGCCGAGCAGATCAACGTGTTCATCGACGGGGCCAGCTACAAGAACGACATCCTCAAGGGCGGGGTGGCTGGCCAGGACGCCAGCCGCGGCAATCCGTTCGCGCTGAACGCGGTGCAGGAATTCCGGGTCATTACCCAGAACTACAAGGCGGAGTACCAGAAGGCCTCCAGCGCGATCATCACCGCCACGACGAAATCGGGCGGTAATACCTGGACCGGGAACGCCTTCTTCGCCTATCAGAACAAGAGCTTGGTGGGGCTGGACACCTTCCAGCTTCGCGACAAATTCATCGCCGATAGTATCGCCAAGAAGAACACCACTCCTTCGACCTTCCGTAAGCCCGACTACAACCGATCCCTGGTCGGCTTCAGCGCAGGTGGGCCGCTCGTGAGGAACAAGCTGTTCTTTTTCGGGTCCTACGAAGGGAACTACCAGAACCGGTCCAACCGGGTCAGCATCGTCCCGCCGACCGGCTTCCCGGCGCTCGACACCATCAATTTTGCCAAGTACAACGGCGATTTTGGCTCTCCCTTCCGGTCTTCGCTCTTCTTCGGGAAGTTGAGCTACGCCGCGAGCCCGACCTCCTCGATGGAGCTGAGCCTCAATACCCGCGCGGAGAACGATATCCGGGACTTCGGCGGACTCAGCGCCTTCAGCACCGCCACCCGTTTCAAAAACGCGGTCACCACGGGGCTCCTCAAGCACAGCTATTTCAAGGGAACCTGGCTCAACGAAGCGCTGTTGTCGTACCAGCGGTATCACTACAACCCGGTGGCCGCCAACCCCGATCAGGTCAACCGATTCTTCGGCTTCGGTTGCTGCGCGCAGATCGGGGGGAACATCTCCAACCAGGATTTCACCCAGAAGCGGCTGTCTTTGCGTGACGATCTGACCTACTCCGGGCTGCAGATGGCCGGCGCGCACGTACTCAAGGGCGGTCTCAACGTCGATTTCAGCCGCTACGACGTCATCAAGCAGAACTCGGAGAATCCCCGCTTCGTCTACGAGTCGTGGTTCAACAACTTCGGATTCCCGCAGCGGGTGGAGTTCCAGGCCGGCGATCCGAACCTCAAGACCAAGAACACTCAGTTGGGCGCGTACCTGCAGGACGACTGGAGTCCTTCGGACCGGCTGACCTTCTATCTAGGTGCCCGCTGGGACTACGAATCGGGTGCGATCAACACGAAGTACGTCACCCCCCGGGACGTGGTCGACTCGCTCACGAAGTATCAGAGCCGGCTCTTCCGGCCCCTGGAGCCCAACCGCTACTTCACCGACGGCACCAAGCGGAGCGCCTATCTGGGCGCCTTCCAGCCGCGGGTCGGTTTCTCCTACGGGATCACCCGGGACAACCGTACCACCGTGTTCGGCAGCGTCGGACTCTTCTACGACCGCACCCTCTTCGACCTGGCCACGGAGGAGAAATTCGCGCTGCAGCACCCCGGCTACAACATCCAGTTCTACCCCACGGGGGGTCCCGCCGAGGCGGGCAAGGCCGAGTGGAAAAACTCGTATCTCTCGGGCCGGGCGGCTGCCAACGCACTCATCGCCGGCCGGGCCTTCAACACCCGGGAAATCAAGTTGCTTCCCAATGACCTCAAGCCTCCCAAGTCCACCCAGTTCAGCGCGGGGGTGCGGCAGCTCCTCGGCGATTTTGCGGTGGAGCTGGCGTACAACGGGGTCCGAAGCAACAACACCTTCACCTTCTACTGGGCCAACCAGAACTTCACCTGCCCGCAGCGCTCGTTCGGCGTGGCGGGGTGCTTCGTCTCCAACCAGATCCCCGGGTTCGGCACGGTGCTCTTCGCGGACAATACCGGGAAGACCTGGTACGATGCGGCTACCCTGAAGGTCGATCGCGCGTTCCGGTCGGGCCCAAAATTCGGGTGGGGAGGCGGAATCGCATACACCCTGGCCAGGCGGCAAACCCAGGGGTTCAACGACGATTTCAGCTTCCCCAATCCGGCCGACTATCCCAAGCAGGTCCGTAACGACGAGCGGCACCGGGTGGTGGCCAACTGGGTGATCGGGATGCCGTCCGTCTTCAACATCTTCTTCAGCGGCATCGCCACCGTCGGCAGCGGCACCAACATCGACGTGGGCGACCGTTTTGGCGGCACCGGTAACCCTCTGATTCCCGGGGGCTTCAACGCGCCCACCTACAAGATGCTCGACCTCCGTCTCAAGAAGGATTTCGTGTTCGGGCGGTCGCGCTTCGGATTGAGCATCGACGGGTTCAACGTCCTGAACAGTCAGAACCTCGGGTGCTACAATACCGGCAACCCGGCCGATGGAGGTTTCGGCAAGGCCGGCTGCACCATTTCCGACCCGCGCCGGGTCCAGTTCGGGCTCGACCTCGGTTTCTAGAGTCCGGGGGGCGAGGGGCACCGGGATCCTGCGGCGCCCTTCGCTACCCTTCGGCATGCCCCGACTCCCGCTCATCCCCTCCCCATCGGGCTCGGCCTGGCCAGCGCTGGCCCTGTCGCTGCTCTTCGCCTGCGGCGGGTCGGTCCCCACGACGGCTCCGCCACCGGCAGCGCCGCGGATTCAGGCGCTGCTCGACACCGTGCAGCAACGCACCTTCAACTTCTTCTGGGAGCGGACCGAGGCCGCCACCGGCCTCACGCCGGATCGCTGGCCCACGCCGTCGTTCTCGAGCATTGCGGCCGTCGGGTTCGCCCTCACCGCCTATCCGATCGGCGTCGAGCAGGGCTACGTGACGCGTAGCGCCGCAGCGAATCGGGTGCTCACGACGCTGCAATTCTTCTATCAATTGCCCCAGGGCCCTGGGACGTCCGGCATCGGCGGCTATCAGGGCTTCTTCTATCATTTTCTCGATATGTCTAGCGGGCTCCGATACCAAACGGTGGAGTTGTCCAGCATCGACACGTCGTTGCTCATGGCAGGGGTCTTGTTCTGCCAACAGTACTTCGACCGAGCCGACTCCGCCGAGGCCGCGATTCGGGCCTACGCCGACTCACTGTACCGCCGGGTGGATTGGCGTTGGTTCCAGCCGCGGCCGCCGCTGCTATCGCACGGCTGGAGCGAGGAAGGCTTTAACAACCTCGATTGGCGCGGCCTGGATGAGGCGATGATTATCTACATCCTCGCGCTCGGATCGCCGACCCACGCCGTCGACCCCGCAGCTTGGAACGCCTGGGCCGCCACCTACCAATGGGGTGATTTCTATAGCCAGCCCCACGTTGGCTTCGCCCCGCTCTTCGGCCATCAGTACACCCAAATCTGGGTGGATTTCCGGGGCATCGCCGACGACTACATGCGGAGCAAGGGGATCGACTACTTCGAGAATTCCCGCCGCGCCACCTACGCGCAGCGCGGCTACGCCATCGCCAACCCCAACGACTGGGACGGCTACGGGGCGGCGATTTTCGGCCTCTCTGCAGCGGACGGTCCCCGGGACGTGACGCTGACCGTACGCGGCCGTCCCCGCCGCTTCTTCAGCTATGCCGCGCGCGGCGCCTCGTTCACCGAGGTGCGCGACGACGGCACCATCGCCCCCACCGCAGCGGCGAGTTCGATCCCCTTCGCGCCGGAGATCGTCGGACCCGCGCTGGTGGCCATGCGGGAGCGCTATGGCGACGGCCTGTTCGGGCAGTACGGATTCTTCGACTCATTCAATCCCACCTGGCAGTGGGCGCAACCGGCACCCCAGTATGGGCGCTATCTGCCGGGAAAGGGCTGGTTCGACACTGATTACCTGGGGATCGACCAGGGGCCGATCCTGGCGATGATCGCCAACTACCGGACCGAATTGGTGTGGAAGTACATGCGGAGGAGCCCCTACGTGATCCAGGGCCTCCGTCGGGCGGGCTTCAGGGGCGGCTGGCTCGACGCGGCACCATGAGAGGACGCAAGGACGCAAGGATGCAAGGACGCAAGGTTGAAGCCGTTCCTCGCTTTGCGTCTTTGCGTCTTTGCGTCTTTGCGTCTTTTCTGGGAGCCTGCACCGCCACCGACGACTCAACGCTCCGCTTCTGGGCCTTCGGGCGCGAGGGCGAAGTGGTGCAGGAGCTGGCCCACGACTTCGAGCGCGAGCACCCGGGGGTCCGAATACGGGTCCAGCAGATTCCCTGGAGCGCGGCGCACGAGAAGCTCCTCACTGCTATCGTGGGACGCGCCTCTCCCGACATCGCGCAGATGGGCAATACCTGGATTCCGGAGATGGTCACCCTGGGCGCGCTCGCTCCGCTCCCATTCAAGCTCGCCAACAGTAGCTACTTCCCCGGCATCGTGGCCACCAACATCGTTGACGACACGCTCTACGGGCTTCCCTGGTACGTGGACACCCGAGTGCTTTTCTACCGGAAGGACATCCTCGCCAAGGCAGGCTATCGCACCATGCCGGAGAGCTGGGCCGGCTGGCGCGAAGCGATGCTGGCGATCAAGCGAACGGCAGGGCCCGGACGCTACGCCATCTTCCTGCCGATGAACGAGTGGCCGCCACTGGCGATCCTCGGGCTGCAGGCCGGCTCGCCGCTGGTCACCGAGCAGGGCTTCGGCGCCTTCCGGCAGCCGGCCTTCTCCCAAGCCTTCGACTTCCTGCTGTCGCTCTATCGCGACGGCCTCGCTGCTCCGGTCAGCAGTAACGAAATCGCGAATCTCTACCAAGAGTTTTCTCGCGGCACCTTCGCGATGTACATCTCCGGCCCCTGGAATCTGGGAGAGTTCCGCCGCCGGCTCCCCCCTGAGCAGCAGAACGCCTGGGGCACCGCGGCGCTGCCCGGTCCAACCGGCCCCCAGTCGGGCGTGTCGCTGGCCGGCGGCTCCAGCCTGGTGGTGTTCCGGTCCTCGCGCCACCAGGCGCTCGCGAATGAGCTGGTCGAGTATCTCTCCCGGCCCGAGCAGCAGGCCCGGTTTTACCGACTCACCGGCGATCTTCCCGCCCGCCGTGAGGCCTGGGCCGACTCCGCGCTGGCCCAGGACCGCGAGGCGGATGCCTTCCGGATCCAGCTCGAGCGCGCGGTTCCGACGCCGATGGTGCCGGAGTGGGAGGAAGTCACCACGAAGTTGATGGACCACGTCGAGGCGGCGGTGCGAGGCGGCCAGGCGCCCGCCGCGGCACTGGCGGCGCTCGATGGCGACGTGGACCGGCTGCTGGAGCGGCGCCGCTACCTCAAAAGCCGCCGCGCCGGCGGCGCGCCATGACCATGCGCGAAGGGCGGACGGAATCGCGGGCCGGCTGGGGATTCGTGACGCCCGCGCTCCTCCTGATCGGGGTGTTCTTCGCCATCCCCGTGGCGAGCGCCTTCCTGCTCTCCTTCACCGACTTCGACATCTACTCGATCGGTGATGTTGCCAGCACCCGCTTTATCGGCCTCAAGAACTACCGTGACCTGGCGGCGATGCCGCTCTTCTGGACCGCGCTCAAGAACACCATATTTTTCGTGGTGGTAGGGGGGCCGCTGTCCGCGGCCGCCTCGCTCGCCGCGGCGCTGATGGTCCACTCGAAGCTGACCCGTTTCAAGCCCTTTTTCCGGAGCGCCTTCTTTGCGCCCTGGGTGACGACGCTGGTAGCCGTGGCCCTGGTGTGGCGTTACATCTACCACCCCCAGTACGGCCTCCTCAACGCAGCCCTCGGCCATCTGGGCATCGGACCGGTCGACTGGCTGGGCAATCCCCACTGGGCCATGCCCTCGATCATTCTCCTCTCGGTCTGGAAAAACTTCGGCTACAACATGCTGGTGTTCCTCGCGGGGCTCGCCAGCATTCCGGAGGAACTCTACGAGGCCGCCGCGCTGGACGGGGCGGGGGCCTGGCACCGTTTCCGCCACATCACGCTGCCGATGCTTGGCCCGACGTTCGTGTTCGTGGGCGTGGTGACGATGATCGCATCGTTCCAGATATTCAGTGAGCCCTACGTCATGACCCAGGGAGGGCCGCTTAAGAGCACCACGACGCTGGTGCTGCTGATGTACGAACAGGGGTTCCGCTGGTGGCGCCTGGGTCTTTCGGCCGCTATCGCGGTGGTGCTGTTTCTGCTGACCCTGGGTGGCACGCTGATCCAGCTCCGGCTCCAGCGGCGCGGCGCGAAGTGAGGATCCGCTGGAAGGTCCTGGGCTTCAACGCGATGCTGCTGGTGGCGGCGTTTCTCGCCGCGGCGCCGCTGCTGTGGATGATATCAGCGTCGTTCATGCGAGGTGGCGAAGCAAACACCTCGCCCCCGCCCCTGCTGCCGGGGCATCCGACGCTCGAGCACTACCGGGCGCTGTTTACCGGCCTGAACTTGGGCCGCTATTTCCTCAACAGCCTCGGCATCGCGCTGGGCGGCACCGTCCTGGCGGTGCTGATCACCGCAATGGCCGGGTACGCCTTCGCCAAGCTGCGCTTCCGGGGCCGGGACTCGCTATTCCGCGCGCTGTTGGCCGGCATGGTCATTCCCGGGCAGGTGGCGATGCTGCCGATGTTCATCCTCCTCCGCGAGATGGGGCTGATCAACACCCTTTTCGGCGCCATGGTGCCGGTGCTGGCACCGATCTACGGAATCTTCCTGGTACGCCAGTACGCACTGTCCATTCCGGACGACTTGCTCGACGCGGCGCGCCTGGACGGGGCCAGCGAGTTTCACATCTTCCGCGCGGTGGTGTTGCCGGCGATCACCCCGGTGCTCGCTACGCTTGGCGTTTTCTCGTTCCTGAGTGCGTGGAATGATTTCATGTGGCCCCTCATCGTGCTGAGCGACGACGCCCACTACACCCTGCCGGTGGCACTCGCCAACCTGGCGGGCGAACATGTGCAGGACGTGGAGCTGATGATGGGTGGGGCGGTGGTGACGGTGCTGCCGGTCTTCCTCGCGTTCCTGTTCCTGCAGCGCCACTACATCCAGGGCATCATGGCGGGCAGCGTGAAGGGATGAGCGGTCTCCTGCTGCTCGCGCTGGCGCAGGCCGTCGGGCCCGCCGCCCCAATACTGTTAGATGACTTTGTGCACCCCGAAGCCTGGTCGGCCCATCCCGCCGACGGCGTGCTGCTCACCCTCGTCGGCGATCGCGGGAGGAGCGGCAAGGCGCTCCGTCTCGATTTTTCGTTTGCCGGCGGCGGCGGGTATGCCATCGCGCGCCGGGCCACCGCGATAGATCTGCCGCCGAACTACGCCTTCTCGTTCTGGATCAAGGGCGAGGCCCAGCCTAACACGCTCGAATTCAAGCTTCTCGACCGTACTGGCGACAACGTCTGGTGGTACACCGAGCCGGACCTTGTCTTCGACGGACAGTGGCACAAGATCACCGTGCGCAAGCGGCAGATCAGGTTTGCCTGGGGGCCGCAGGGAGGGGGGCCATTGGGGCACGTGGCCGCCATCGAGCTGGTGATCACCGCCGGACGGGGCGGGGGTTCGGGTCGAGTCTGGTTCGGCCAATTGGCGCTCATCCCGATAGTCGATGTGGGGCCCTACGCTCTCACCCCCAAGGTGACCGCGTCCTCGGCGCTGCCGGGGCACTCGGCCGCAGCCCTCCTCGATGGCGACACGACCACCAGCTGGCGCGCCGCCGCTCCCCGCGCCTCCTTCACGATCGACTTCCTCCGTCGGAGGGAATACGGCGGGCTGACGCTGGTTTGGGATAGATATGCTCCCGCGAACTACGCGGTGCGGACCTCGGACGACGGCACCCGGTGGCGCAGGGTTGCGCGGCGGCCCGGGGGAGCTGGCACCCGCGACTACCTCTACCTCCCCGAGACCGAATCCCGTTTTCTCCGCTTCGACCTGCTGGGAAGCCGGGGTAACGTGGGCCTCCGCGAGGTCCGGATCGAGCCGCTGGAATGGTCCGCGTCACGCAACGCCTTCTTCAGCGCCATCGCCGCTGACGCGGCACGAGGTACCTACCCTCGCTATTTCAGCGGTGAGCGGGCCGATTGGACGGTGGTAGGCGCGGACGGCGCGGTCGAGGAGGCGCTGCTCAGCGAAGACGGTGCCATCGAGTTGGGCACCGGCGCGTGGAGCGTCGAGCCGTTCGTATTGGTCGGGGGGGGGCTGCTGACCTGGAATGATGTGCGCACCACCCCTTCGCTCGAGCGGTCCAGGCTCCCGATACCCTCGGTCGAGTGGCGCGCCGGGGATTTGTCGCTCACGGTCACGGCGTTCGCGGTGGGAAGCGACACCGGCTCGAGCGTCGTCGCGCGCTACCGGGTCCGCAACCTGGGGCGCGGACTCCTCCGCGGGACGCTCTACCTGGCCATCCGCCCGTTCCAGGTGAACCCGCCCTGGCAGTTCCTCGGCACGCCCGGGGGAGTGTCCCGGGTGGACTCGCTGCGCTGGGATGGCACAACCGTGCGCGTCAACGCCGATCGTGCGGTGATTCCCCTCACCGCTCCGGCATCGTTCGGTGCCACGCCCTTCGGTGCCGGCGATGTCGTCACCCAGCTGCGTGAGGGAATCCTTCCGGCCCGACGGTTCGCGCATGATTCGCTGGGCAACGCTTCCGGCGCGCTGGCCTGGCCGCTCCGGCTCGCGGCCGGCGATTCGGCCACGATGGCGATCGAGATTCCGCTTGGGTCGGGGCGCTCGTCCCGGCTGCCGGTCGCGGGGATGGCCGGAGTGGACCGGGCCTTTGCCGCTACTGTGGCCGGCTGGACCGAGACCGTGGATCGGGCCACCATCGTGCTCCCGCCGGCGGGCCGGCATGTGGCCAACACCATCGCCAGCACCCTGGGGTACATCCTCATCAACCGCGACGGCCCCGCTCTACAACCGGGCTCCCGCTCCTACCAGCGCTCCTGGATCCGCGACGGCGCTCTCACCGGTGCTGCGCTGCTCCGGTTTGGACACGCGGACGCGGTCCGGGACTTCATCCGCTGGTATGCCGGATACCAATACCCCAATGGAAAGATTCCCTGCTGCGTGGACCGGCGCGGCGCCGACCCGGTGCCTGAGCACGACAGCCACGGCGAGTTCATCTACCTGGTGATGGAATACTTCCGCCACACCGGCGATCGCGCGCTGCTCACCGAGATGTGGCCCCGGGTAAAGGCCGCGGTGGGCTACATCGATGCTCTGCGGCAGACCCGTCGCACCCCGCAGTACCAGACGGGGGCCCAGCGGGTGTTTTACGGCCTGCTGCCTCCCTCGATCAGCCACGAGGGCTACTCCGCGAAGCCGATGCACTCGTACTGGGATGATTTCTTCTCGCTGCGGGGCTTGAAGGATGCCACTGCGATGGCCGGAGTTCTCGGACTCGAAGCCGAAGCGGCATCGATCGGTGCGCTCCGCGACGAGTTTGCCCACGACCTCTACGCCTCGATTGCACTGGTCATGACGCAGCACAAAATCGACTACATCCCGGGAGCCGCCGACCTGGGAGACTTCGACGCCACCTCGACCACGATCGCGGTAACGCCCGGCGGAGAGCTCGGTACACTGCCCCAGGCGGCGCTCGAGCGGACCTTCGAGCGGTACTGGCAGCATGCCAACGCCCGGCGAGACACCGCCGACAAGTGGGATGCATACACCCCCTATGAGCTGCGCACCGTGGGCACGCTGCTCCGGATGGGGCAGAAGGAGCGAGCGCTCGATTTGCTCGACGGCTTCATGAGAGACCAGACACCGCCCGCCTGGAACCAGTGGCCCGAGGTCGTCTGGCGCGAGCCGAGGGCTCCCAAATTCATCGGCGACGTGCCACATACCTGGGTCGGCTCGGACTTTCTCCGCAGCGTATCAGACCTCGTTGTGTATGAGCGCGAGGCTGACAGCGCATTGGTGATTGCCGAGGGCATCCCGGAGTCGTGGCTCGCGGACGCCGGTGTTGCGGTGAACCGGCTCAGCACCTGGTGGGGACCGATATCCTACACCGCGCGGCGCCAGGGAATCGTGGTAACGGTCAGCATCGCCGCCGGACTCCGGATTCCCCCGGGCGGACTCCTGATTCATCCCCCCGGCTCCCGGCCCGTGTTCCGGGCTACGGTGAACGGCGCGCCGGTGGCCCTGGGCGTCGGCGGAGCAGTTGTGATCCGCTCGGTGCCGGCAAGCATCAGCTTCGAGCGATGAGCGCCGGGCATCTGCTCACCAACGGGCGCTATCGCGTCCTCGTCACTCCGTCCGGCGCCGGGTACTCGGCGCTGGGTGAGGTTTTGCTCACCCGCTGGACCGCCGACACCACCCGGGAGCCCGACGGCTGGTTCCTCTACGTCCGTGACCTCGAGACCGGGCGGATCTGGTCCGGCGGCCACCAGCCGGTCCAGCGTCCGCCGGATCGCTATGAGTTTCGCGCTGCGGACGGCCGGGTTAGAATCGAGCGCGAGGACTCTGGTATCGAAGTCGTCACCGAGATCGCGGTGGCCCAGGATGTCGACGTCGAGTGGCGCCGCTACACCGTTGTCAACCGGAGCGGCGGGCGGCGGCGTCTCGAGCTGACCACCTGCGCCGAAGTGGTCCTCAATACCCCCGCGGCCGATGCAGGCCATCCGGCGTTCTCCAAACTGTTCGTGCAGACGGAGTTTCTGCCCGGGCACGCTGCCCTGCTGGCCTGGCGGCGTCCGCGGAGCCCCGAGGAGGTTTCGCTCTTCGTGGGGCACGCGCTGTGGGGAGGCGGCCTTGCCACCGCCGGGCTCGAATGGGAAACCGACCGGGCCCGGTTCATCGGGCGGGGGCGCACGCTGGGCACTCCTCACGCATTGATGTCCTTGGATCCGCTGTCCGGCACGGTTGGCAACGTGCTGGATCCACTTTTCTCCCTCCGGCGCATCGTCGAGCTCGCGCCCGGTGCCTCGATACGGCTGGAAGGCGTGCTCGCCGCCGGGAGTGACCGCGGCGTGGTGGAGGTCCTGCTCACCGCCGCGCGCGAACCGGGCGCCTCCGATGCGGCTTTCCCCGCCCACGCCGAGCTCGGGCCGGCCACACGCCTTGCCGAATCGGCGGCACTCCTGTTCCGGCCCGCGCCCGCGGTCCTGGCCATGGCGCCGTGCACTGAGCCACTCCGGTTCTTCAACGGCTACGGAGGCTTTTCAGAGCGAGGCGACGAATATGTGGTCCGGCTCGATCGCTCGGTCGATGAGCTGCGCCGCCCGCCGCTTCCCTGGGGCAACATCGTCGCCAACGAGGAGGCGGGCTTCGTAGCCACGGAGAGCGGGCTCGGCTTCACCTGGAGCGGAAACAGCCGGGAGAATCGCCTCACCCCCTGGTATAACGATCCGGTCTGCGATCCGGTAGGAGAGGCGGTGTACATCCGCGAGGAGGAGGCCGGCCTCTACTGGTCACCGACCCCGGCCCCGGTTCCCGGATCGGGTGGGTACGAAGCCCGTCACGGATTCGGCCACACCTCGTGGCGGCACACCAGCCGGAACCTGGAGCAGGAGGTTCTCTGCTTCGTCCCGAAGGACGCCCCGGTCAAGATCGTCCGCATTAGGATCACCAACCAGAGCGCCGTCCCGCGCCATCTCTCTATTTTCTATTTTGCGGAATGGGTCCTTGGTACGCTGCGCTCGGAGGCGAAAGGAGCCGTGACCATCGAAGCAGTCGATGCTGGAGCGATCCTCCTGGCGAGGAATCCGGGAAGCGCAGACTTCGGAAAGCAGGTCTCCTTTGCCGCTGCCACCGGGCCCGACGAGGAAGGGAGACACTTCTCGGGTGACCGCGCCGCATTCCTCGGACGCTACGGCAGCGCAGCGGCCCCGGCCGGGGTTGGCGCGCGCCACACCCTCGATGGGCGGAGCGGCGCCGGCCTCGATCCCTGCGCGGCGTTCCAACTCCGTGCCGCGCTCGCGCCCGGCGCCACCGGGGAGTGGACTTTCCTCTTGGGCCAGACCGAGGGGCACGATGAGGCACTGGCGCTCTGCCGGCGGTTCGGAGGCGCCGACGCTATCCAGCAGGCGTTCGAGGGAGTTGGCGCATTCTGGCGGGAGCTCCTCTCCGCCGTGCAGATCGAGACGCCATCACCCGCAATGGACGTGATGGTGAACGGATGGCTCACCTATCAGAACCTGAGCTGCCGGATGTGGGCCCGGTCGGCGCTCTATCAGTCCGGCGGCGCCTTCGGGTTCAGGGACCAGCTGCAGGACGCCGCGGCCCTGCTGTACCACCGGCCCGCACTCACCCGGGAGCAAATCGTTCTCCACGCCGGCCACCAGTTCGTCGAGGGCGACGTGCTGCACTGGTGGCACCGGCCCTCCGGCCGGGGGATCCGTACCCGGTTCTCTGATGACCTGCTCTGGCTTCCGTTCATCACCGAGTTCTACGTCGCCGCGACCGGCGATTCCAGCGTGCTTGAGGAGCCGGTCCGATTCCTCACCGCCCCTCCGCTCGAGGAGGGCGAGGATGAAACCCTGCTCGTCCCTCTGGACGCCGGAACGCCCGCCGATGTGTACGAGCATTGCTGCCGCGCGATCGACCGCTCGCTCACCCGCGGCAGTCACGGGCTCCCCCTGATGGGCAGCGGCGACTGGAACGACGGGATGAACCGGGTGGGGCGGTTGGGGCGGGGCGAGAGCGTCTGGCTCGGCTTCTTCCTCTATAAGATATTGCAGCGCTTCATTCCACTATGTCGAGCTCGCGGCGATGCAGCCCGCGCCGGCCGGTATGAAAGTTACCGGTCCGGCCTGTACCCAGCCCTCAACACGGCCGGCTGGGACGGAGAGTGGTACCGTCGCGCCTACTACGACGACGGCTCCCCGATGGGAGCAAAGGAGAGCGACGAATGCCGAATCGACGCACTGGCGCAGGCCTGGGCCGTGCTGTCCGGAGCGGCGGCGCCGGAACGCGCTGCCCAGTCCCTGGATGCCGTGGATCGCTACCTGGTGGATGAACCGGCGGGCTTGATTCGTTTGCTGACACCCCCCTTCGACCATACCCCGCGCGATCCCGGCTACATCAAAGGCTACCTCCCGGGCGTACGGGAGAACGGCGGCCAGTATACTCACGCGGCGCTCTGGGCCGTGCGGGCGCTGGCCGAGGCAGGCCGGCACCACCGCGCCGCCCATCTGTTCGACCGGCTCAATCCGGTGCACCACGGTGATACGCCGGAAACGATCGAGGTCTACCGCGCCGAGCCGTATGTCGTGGCCGCGGACGTCTATGGCGTGGCGCCCCACCGCGGGCGGGGAGGCTGGACCTGGTACACCGGCTCGGCGGGGTGGATGTTCCGGGTGGCGCTGGAATCCATCCTCGGGCTCTCCATCGAGGCAGGAAGCACGCTGGTGCTCTCTCCATGCATCCCCGCGGAATGGCCCGGGTTCTCGGTGCGGTACCGGCTCCCCGATGGCCGCACCCACTATGAGATCGTCGTGAGCCGAACCGCCGGGCCCACTGCGGCGCGCGGGTCGGGCCTCGTGGTGCGGGTTACCGATGGCGTGGTGCGGGTTGAGCTCCGGAGCGACGGGGGGGTACACCGGGTCGAGGTGGAGCTCGGCAACGACGCCGGCCCCCGCTACCGGCCGTCCGGCGGGCCCTGATTCAATGCCCCAGCACCTCGCCGTGGGAATCGATCACGCTGGCGTAGAACCGGGCGCTCGCCTTGGGGGTGCGGCGCTGGCTTTCGAAATTCACGTGGTAGAGACCAAATCGTTTGGAGTACCCGGCGCTCCACTCGAAGTTGTCCATCAGCGACCAGGCGAAATATCCGCGGAGGTCCACCCCCAGCCGCATCGCTTCATACGCCGCTCGCAGGTGATCCCGCAAGTAGGCCACCCGCAGCGGATCGTCCAGCAGTGGGCCGTCCACTGCCGACGGATCGTCGAACGCCGCGCCGTTCTCGGTAATGTAGAGAGGAATGCTGCCGTATCGGTTGTGGACCCACATCAACACGTCGGTGAGCGCGGGGGGATACACTTCCCAGTCCACCGTGGTGTGGATGTGCTGGTCCTGGCGCACCCGGACCGCGCGGAGCGGCTCGGCGGTTGGATCGAAGGTGGTCACATTCCGGGTGTAGTAGTTGATGCCGAGGAAGTCGAGCGGTTGTCCGATCAGGGCAAAGTCCTCCGCAGGGTGGGCCGCCCAGCCCGCGCCGTACACCTCGGCAAGCTCCTCGGGATACCGGCCCAGGAAGACCGGATCCAGGAACTGCCGGTTCATGTAGGCATCGGCGCGACGGGTGGCGGCAATATCCTCGGGGCGGTCCGACGCGGGGTACTTGGGCTCCAGATTCACCACCAGCCCGGCCTGCCTGCCCCCCTCGGCGCGGATGGCCTGTATGGCGGCACCGTGAGCGCGGAGCAGGTTGTGGCTGGCTATGGCGGCTTCGGAAAGGCTCGCGTGTCCCGGCGCGTGGGTGCCGCGCAGGTACCCTGCATCGCTCACTACCCAAGGCTCGTTGAGCGTGGCCCAGAGCGCCACCCGGTCGCCCAGCCGGCGCACCACCACGGCGGAATAGTCGGCAAACCATCCGGCGATGTCCCGGTTGAGCCAGCCGCCCTGATCGTCCAGCGCGGCGGGCAGATCCCAGTGATAGAGTGTTGCGCTCGGGGAAATGCCCTGTTCCAGCAGGCGATCCACCAGCCGATCGTAGAACGCGAGCCCCGGCAGATTGACCGCTCCGCGGCCCGAGGGGAGCACCCGGGCCCACGCAATGCTGAACCGGTAGGCGGAAAGACCGAGCTCGCGCATGAGCAGCACATCGCTTTCATAACGCCGGTAGTGGTCGCAGGCCACGTCCCCGGTGTCACCACTCTCGGTGGCCCCCGGCGTGTGAGTAAAGCGATGCCAGATGTTGGGGCCCGCCCCGTCCGCCCGGGGCGAGCCCTCGATCTGATAGGCGGAAGTGGCCGCCCCCCACAGAAAGCCGGGGGGAAACTGGTATATCGAAGGCATCGGCGAAGGACATCCCCATGGCCAGGGTAGTGCTGGAAGGCGTCCGGAAGATATACCTTGACCGCGGCGCGGTTCACGTCGCGGTGCACGAGATCGACCTCGAGGTCCGGGAAGGGGAGTTCCTGGTGCTCGTTGGGCCAACGGGCTGCGGCAAGACCACGCCCCTCCGCATGGTGGCGGGGCTGGAGAGCATTTCGGAGGGGACCATCCGCATCGGGGACCGGGTGGTGAACAACGTGCCCGCGCGCGACCGCGACATCGCTATGGTGTTCCAGAACTACGCCCTCTATCCCCACTTGACCGTGCGCGACAACCTGGCCTTTGCGCTCAAGCTCCGGAAACAGCCCGCCGCCACTATAGAAGCCCGGGTGCGGGAAGCGGCCCAAATGCTCAACATCGAGGACTTGCTGGGCAGGAAGCCGCGGCAGCTTTCCGGCGGGCAACGGCAGCGGGTGGCGCTGGGGCGGGCCATCGTGCGGCACCCCCAGGTGTTCCTGTTCGACGAGCCGCTCTCCAACCTCGACGCCAAGTTCCGGGTTCAGATGCGCCGGGAGCTGGCCGCGCTGCGAAGGCGGCTCGGCACCACCACCATCTACGTCACCCACGACCAGGTCGAGGCCATGAGCCTGGGAGATCGGATCGTGGTGATGCACCAGGGCCGGGTGCAGCAGATCGGCACCCCGCTGGACATCTACGACCGCCCCGCCAACCTCTTCGTGGCCGGCTTCCTCGGTACTCCACCGATGAATCAGATTCGCGGGCGACTGGTGCGGCGGGAGGGGCCAGCGTTCGAAGCCGAGGGGAGCGAGCTGATTCTCCGTCTACCAGACGGCGCTGCACCGGCCGCCCCAATGGAGGGGGCCGTAATCCTGGGGGTCCGCCCTGAGGCCATTCATCCCTACCCAGGCACTCCCGGATTTGAGGGAGTCGTAGAGTTTGTGGAGCCTTTGGGTTACGAGTCGGTCGTGACGGTCGGGACGGGCGGCATCTCGATCACTATTCGGGTCGAAGCGAACGCCACTCCATCGGTTGGTCAGGCGCTGGCCTGTGCCATCGAGCCTGCCGCGCTTCATTGGTTCGACGCGGTCTCCGGCGTCCGGCTGTGAGGGGTTGGGAGGCCCACCGCAACTATTCGGCCCGTCCAAGCGTCTACAGGAACATCGGGAGGCCGTCCCGGTCGCCCTCGTTGGCCCGATCAGGAGACTCCCAAATGTCCCTTCGGCAAGCCCTCTTTGCGGCAATCCTGGCTTCCGGTACCGCGGCCACCGCTGCCGCCCAGGCAGAGGAATTCCCCTTTCGCAGGTTCGCCTTCAGAAATCGGGCTGTGCCCCGGCTCGACATTCGCCCCTACCGCTTCTCCATCGGTGGCTCCGATCGGATCCCGGCCAATGTGGAGCGGCTCCGGTTCCGCCTCCAGGAACGGAACCACGATCTCGCCAATCGCGTGAGGCTCGGGGAGTTCTCTTCGCCAGACTTGACCATGCGGCTCCGGAATCGTGACTTTGCCATGCGGGACGACGCCCGGCGCCGCCAGATGGAGTTTCGTTTCAGGGACATGGATCGGATTCGGGACCGCATCCGGGACCGCATGGACCATTTCCGGTTCGAGCGTCCCCTGATCATGCGGCGGCATTCCCGCACCATCTGAACCGGCGGCGGTCCGGCCCAGAACATCCTCAGGGGGGAGTGACGATCCCGAGAGGCTCCGTGGTCCTCCAACGACCACGGGTAAAGTCGGGAACTTGGATCGGTCGGCTGCCGGCCTTGTTGGAGATCTCGGTCAGCGGGCCCACTACGCTCCACGCCGCCGCATCGTAGACGTTCTGATCGGTGGGAAGTCCTTCGCGCAGGCAGGTGATCAGCCGCCAGTCCTCCAGCCAGTCCATTCCACCGTGTCCGACTTTCGCGTTGAGGACACTGTCCTTTCTCCAGAGCGGATGGTCGTGGCTCTCGAACCACTGGGCCGCCGGATCCCAGCGGTCTTCCCCTTTGCTCATCCCCTCCACGTAGACCCGCTGCGGGTAGCCTTCCACCAGCCCCTTGGTGCCCTGGAGGACGTACTTCCTGCTGTAGGGACGGGGCAGGTTGGTGTCGTGGGTGACGTAGATCGTCTGGCCCAGAACCGTGCGAATCAGGGTCGCGTTGACGTCGCCGAGCACGTACCGCTCGTTGCGGCGCGGGTCGCCGGCGGCCAGATGTTCGGCTTGCCAGCGCTGTAGCCCGCGGGAAGGGCCGCTCACCGAGGTCAAGTAGTCGAACTGATTCCCCCGGTTGATGCTCATTGCCTGGGAAACCGGCCCCAGCCCGTGGGTCGGGTAGAGATTGCCGTTTCGCCGGGTGGCGTGGGCCCGGCGCCAGAGGCCCTCGCCTTCATTGCTGAACTTGATGCTCCGGAGATCGTGATTGTAGCCGCACTCTCCGTGCATCAGCTCGCCGAGAATCCCCCGCCGAGCCAGATGGAAGGCCAGCATCTCGAGCCTGTCGTAGCAGCAGTTCTCCATCATCACACAGTGCTTCTGGTACTTTTCCGCTGCCTCCACCAGGGCCCAGCAGTCGTCCACGGTATATGCGATCGGCACCTCGGAGGCGGAGTGCTTGCCGTGCCGCATCGCGGCCAGGCAGATCGGGACGTGCCACTCCCAAGGCGTGGCGTTGAAGACGAGATCGAGCTCCTCCTCGGCGCACAACCGCTCGAAGTCCCGCGGGCCCCTGGTATAGGCCTTCGGCTCGGGCCGTCCCGCGGCGACGATTTTCTGCTGCCACCCGGCGACTTTTTCGGGGACGATGTCGCAGAGCGCGGTGATCTCGACCCCGTCCAGCGCCAGCAGATTTTCGACGTGACTGCTGCCCTGGCCTCCCACACCGACGAATCCGATCCGGACCCGATCCATGGGGGCGGCGCGGTAGAGCAGGGTGGCCTGTTGGGGGAGCGGGGAACGGGGAGCCGGGAGCGGGAGGGCGCCCGCAGCCGCCGCCGCGACAGACTCCCTGAGGAATTCTCTGCGAGAAGTATCCATGCACCGATTCCTCTTATGTTTGTCCGCTCCCCGCTCCCCGCTCCCCGCTCCCCGCTCCCCGCTCCCCGCTCCCTGCCTAGGGCGTCAGCCTGCCACCGGAAAGCTGTTTCACCAGCTCATACCAGTACTCCGCCGCCTGGTGGTATTCCTTGACCCCCACCCGCTCGTCGCGCCCGTGCGCCCGGGCGTCGTTCATGTCGTCGAAGACCGCCCCGACGCCATAGGTCGGGATGCCGGCATTCCGGGTGTAGAGCCCATCGGTGGCCCCGGTGGACATTTCCGGCACGATCGGCACCCTGGGCCAGTATTTCCGGGCCAGCGCCTCCACCGGGCCGATCACGTCACGGCGGAGCGGGGAGGGCGGGCTCGGGCGGGCGACCGCCACCCGGGAAAAATGAATTGCCGTATCCGCGGCGACCCGCCGGAGTCGGGCCTCAACGCTGTCCACCGGCTCGTCCGGCTCGATCCGGCAATTCACTGTGGCCTTGGCAAGCTGGGGCAGCGCGTTGTCGGCGTGGCCGGCAAAGAGCCGCGTCGCCACGCAGGTGGTATGCAGCACCGAGTTGTAGTAGGGCGAGGCCGCCGACAGCCGCCGTGCCGCCATCGCGTCGCCGGTCTTGGCAACCAGGCGCATGTCGGCGGCCACCGCCTTCGATTCCGCCGCGGCGCCGCGCTCGAAGAACGCCCGGGTCACCTCGTTCAATCGCACCGGAAACTGGTAGTCCGCGAGCCGTGCCAGACCTCGGGCCAGGCGGTAAATCGCGTTGTCGGCTACCGGGCGGGAGCTGTGTCCGCCCTTGTTCCGCACTTCGAGCTCGAAGCTCTGGTAGACCTTTTCGGCCGCCTGCACGTTAAAGCGGATCGGAACGCCGCGGAGGTAGTCGCCGCCGCCACCGTCGGTGTTGAGGGCGTATTCCGCGTCCACCATGTCCCGGTGCTCGGTCACCAGCCAGCGGATGCTCTCACCGCTGGTCTCCTCGTCGGCCGTGAGCACGATGACCAGATCCCGGTCGGGTACGAAGCCTTCCTTCTTGTACCGGATGAAATTCGCCACCAGCATCGCGGCGCCGTCCTTCACGTCGCTGGTACCCCGCCCGTAGTACCACCCGTCCTTCTCCACGAATTGATAGGGGTCGGTGGTCCAGTCCTCCTTGCGGGCATCGACCACATCGAGATGCGCCATCAGGAGGATTGGCTTCTTGCCGCTCGCCGTCCCGCGATAGCGCGCCACCAGGCTGGCGTAGCGCGGGCTGTAGCCCACCACCTGGACGTCGACCGCGGGAAATCCCGCGGCGATCAGCCGGTCGGCCAGGGCCTTGGCAGCCAGTGGGGTGCCCCCCGCGGAATCGCTGGTATTGATCTCGATCAGCTCTTTCAGGATTTCGCGCTCGAGCTGCTTGGCGGCGGGATCCTTGCCTTGCTGGCTCACGGCCCGCGAGGGAAAGGTCAGGAAGCCGAGCAGCAGGGCGGGGAGGAGCATGGCGGTACGAATGCGAGACATGGTGATCCAGATTCCGAGGGAAGGGGCGTGTCGAGCCCGGAATCTGGCCTCGTTCCCGGCTCCCCGCTACCCGCTCGGCGGGATCCTGTGCAGCTTTGTTCTCCAGAAGCATCCTGCTGAGACACCTTTCCTCGGAGCAGTCATGAACCGCGCCGCCGGCCGTCTCGGGATTCTCGCTCTCTTCCTGCTCCTGACTGGCTGCGACCGGCAGGCCCGACTCGCGTCCGATGGGGCATCGGTTGCGGCCGCGCTCAGAAGCCGTGAGGCCGCCCCCGCCCCGGCCGTAGCACCCGCCGGGAAGGCGGCGTTCGCGATGGCGCTTCCGCCCGCGTCCCCCGGAGAGCAGCCGCTGCCGGGGCCGCTGACCGATTCGCTGGTTCCCTCGATGATCATCCGCACCGGGCAGGCCGAGATCAAGGTGGATTCACTGGAGCCCGCCATCAGGCAGGTCGAGGCCCTGGCTCGCAAGGTCGGGGGCTTCATCGCCAACAGCTCGATTCAATCGGGCGAGGGACAGCGACGCCGGGCCACGCTCCAGATCAAGGTGCCCGCCGCCCGCTACGAGCAGGCGATGTCGGGCCTTGCCGGTATCGGCAAGCTCGTCTCCTCGACCACCGACGCGCAGGATGTGGGCGAGGAATACGTGGATGTCACCGCCCGCGTGTCCAACGCTCGGCGGCTGGAGGAACGCCTGGTGACCCTGCTGGCCACCCGTACCGGCAAGCTCGAGGACGTGTTGATGGTGGAGCGGGAACTGGCGCGGGTGCGCGAGGAGATCGAGCGATTCGAAGGCCGGCTCCGCTATCTCCGCTCCAACGTGGCGGTGAGCACGCTCGCCGTGACGCTGGCCGAGCCGGGACCGGTGGTGGGCGAGCCAGGCTCGAATCCGATCGTGGAGGCGTTCAAGCAAGCGTGGCGCAATCTGGTGAGCGTGGCCGCGGCTCTGGTTGCCGTCCTGGGCGGTCTGGTACCGGTCCTGCTGCTGGCAGTGCTTGGGTTTCTGGGCTGGAAGCGTTGGGGGAAGCAGAAAGTGGTGTCCCCGCCCCCGGGATGACGCCGGTCACTGGTCACTGTTTCCCGAAGGGCTTACGGAACCACGACTATCCCCACGGCGCCGCCGAACTCGGTCCGCTCGAGCCGAACTCCACCGGGGGCCGACCAGGGACCGCCGTTGACCCTGATGTTGACGCGGTGGACTCCCGCCGGGACCACCAGCTCGATTTCCCATACGGCCGGCGCAACCTGTACCAGCAGTACCGGGAGCCAATCCGTGAAATCGCCGATCAGTTCGACTGAGGTGGCGGTCGATGCGCGGACCCGGACCGTTCGTCGCTCTCCCGATCCGGTGATCTCGAGTGGCGGCCCACTCTCTTCCGTCGGCATGAGCCGGCCCCGCAGCACCCCGGAGGTGTGGAGCGGCACTGACGGCGCCGCTCGGCCCACCGTGCGCAACCGGAGTCCGGCGCTGAGGTACGCGGCCCCGAGCGTGTGGCGCACCGGATCCGCGGGGTACTTGCCGCCGCCCAGCCACACCGCGAGCCAGCGGTTGAGCGTTACCGCGGCACCGACCTCCCCGTATGACGTGATGACCAGGCCGACATCGCCTCCCGGGTCCCTCGCCCAAGGCCGCCCTCCCGCGCTGACCTGGAGCTCCAGGCGTGGCCCGGTCCACCGCATCGCGCCGACCAGATCCAGGTAGCGAACCTGGCCCAGCACAGTGGTGGTGGCGGTTCCCACCAGGAACAGACGGTTCCGGATGGACCAGCCCGCCAGCGCCACTTCTACCGGCGCGGCGCCCGGTTCGCCGGACGCGCCCGCGTTGACGCCGATCCAGCCTCCGGTGCCGGCCCCGAAGATGTGCAGCCGGGCGCCGCCAAGGACGTGCGCGGCCGCGGCCCGGCCGGCGTACTGCGACGCCCCGGCCGAGCCGGACAGCTCGAGTCGCCACGAGCCGCTGGAGCCGGCCAGCCACGAAGCGGTCGCGGTGCCCTGGAGCACACCGTTGCCGCTCTCGAACACGGTCCAGCTTCCCAGACCGGCAAATGAAAGGCGAGGGGAATCGAAGCGGACGGCAGGAGCGAACACGAGAGCAGAGGAAGTGAGGAAGCCGTCGTACCGGACCACCGATGCGCCGGTGGTCAGGCTCCCCTCGGTTTGTGCGGTCAGGGGAACCGCGAAGCGCAGGAGCCCGGCCGCGATGACGAATCCATCGCGCAAACGGCGGCCCCTCACAGAGGGGTGTTCCTAGGGTTTACGCTTGCGATTGACTCCCGGCGCCGTCGCGCCGGTGCCGGGGGACGCCGTGGCGTCCGCGTTGTTGACCAGCGCGCGAATGCGAACCGCCAGCGCCGCAGACGGTGAGGCGCCCTGCGCGATGTCGCGTTGCACGTTGCGGCGGAGCGTGAGGTAATCCGTATCGTCCGCGTCGGAGGCGAGCGCCAGGACCGCACCAACTGCAGTATCGGCTGGTACGCCCGCCGCCACCAGATCCGCCATCACCGCGGCCGCGACGGTCAGGGGCAGGCCGGCGCGGAGCCTTCGTAGCCGCTCCAGTGATGACGCCGTGGCCCCGGCTCGGAGCGCGCTCGCCCCGGCGGTGACCTCGGCGGTGGAGGCGGCCATCCCGAAGGCGTCCCGCACCACGATCAGTTCGTTGCGGAGCCGGGCGACCGCGGTGACGATCAGGGCCGGCGAGGCGCCCTTGGCCGCGCCCTCGAGAGCCCGATCCACCAGGGGCTCGATGGGCAACCCACGGGTCCGCGCGGCGATCAGAATAGCGTCCACCTGCGCCCGCGCGGGGTCGGGTACCCGTCCGGCCAGCCGGGGCTCCTGGCCCCGCGCCGCCGACGTGGAGACCAGGAGGAGCACTGCAACGATGCCGAGGCGCGTGCGGCTCATGTGCCTTTGCCTCCCACCGTCACCACCGAGTTGACTCGGCCGAACTCGTCGTCCGCCGTCGGAGCCTCGGGATCGGGCTGCCAGAGGATGCCGTTCACGACGAAGGCGTAGCGGTAGCGGCCCGAAACCAGGGGGACCGCGACCGACCAGACTCCGCCGGCCCGCACCATCGGGGTCGCCGAGACGCTCCAGTCGTTGAAATCTCCCGCCACGGTGACCGATGACGCTCCCGGGGCTATCAGGACGAATTGCGTCAGTCGCCCGGTGGCAGAGGGCTCGCCGGCCGGCGGCAGAGCCGGGCCCTCCCGCCGGCTGACGAGGTGGACGGCGAGCGCCAGTCCGGCCAGGCCGGCCGCGAGGCCCAGGCCGCGAATCGGGGTCAGCCGGACGGTCCAGTGACGGCGCCACCAGCGCACCGGGCTCGCGGCGGCGACTCCATGGGGCGGCAGGCGGCCGACTTCTGCCATGACCCGCGCGGTGAAGTCCGGCGCAATGGCCGCCGGCTCCCTGAGGATGTCGATGATCGGGTCGAGCGAAGGTTCTCGATCAGTCACGTACCGTCTCCGCCAGCAGTTTGCGCAGCTCGTCCCGGGCCCGGAAGACTCTCATGCGTAGCGCGGCCGGGCGTACTCCGGTCACGGTTTCCATGACCTCATAGCTCAGGTCTTCGACGTGCTTGAGCAGGAACGCCTCCCGTTGCTCGGCGGGCAGTTGCTCGAGGGCCCAATGGATCGCGTCCCGCAATGCGTCGCGTCCCTCGGAGGACGCGACCGAGGCCGAGGCCAGCGCGACCTCGCTCCTCACCATGATGCCCTGGGTGCGTGAGCGCTTGGCTGCGTGGGTCCGGCACCGGTTGACCAGAATAGTGAAGACCCAGGGTCCGAACCCGTCGGGACCCTCGCAGCGGGCGAGCGAGCGGTACGCGCGAATGAACGTATCCTGCAATGCATCCTCGGCATCGTCCCGGTTTCCGAGCATGCGGAGTGCGTAGCGCCCCAGGCGATCCCGGTAGCGGTCTACCAGTCGCGCATAGGTCCGGGTCTCCCCCGACAGCACCCGGCGCACCAGCACACCGTCGTTCTCTTCCCTCACAACTCGAATACCCCGGGTGAGGGCCCGGCGTCACGACCGGGGTCCCGGGTGACGTGTGACGCCGGGCAGGCTGGCGGGGTATACAAAGTCGGATTCAACCTTTCAAGCGAGGTTGCGTATGGGCGCACGGGCGCTGCCGCTGGGGGCCTGGTTCCTCGCGATCTGCGCGGGGCCGGCCGGCGCGCAGCTCATTTCGATTCGCACGGTCCCGATCTCCCAATCCCACCAGTTCGACCTGTTCCCATCGCTGCGGATGGGCATGGGGGGCGTCTCGCTCGCGGTCGACGACTCCCTGGCGGATCCGTTCAGCAACCCCGCCAAGGGAGCCCGGCTGGGCGCGAGCAGGCTCTTCGGCTCGCCGGGAGTATATAGCGTGTCGCAGGGGGCCGGCGCCGGCCGTTCGCTGCCGGTGGGGGCCTGGGTGTGGTCCGACAACTGGTTCGGGGGCGCGTCGGTGGCCCTCCAGCAAATGGACCTGAGCGAGAACACCAATCGGTTCATCCCCTCTCCGCTCGCCTGTCCGGTTTGCGATTCTCGCGTGCCAGGTCCAGCGTTCGAGCCCCCCGCCGCCGGTCGCACCCGCGGCAACGCATTCGGGTACGCGATGCTCGGCATGGCGGTGCCCAGGACGGGACTCTCCCTCGGGGCCAGCGTGCTCTGGGCTGGCCTCCACGGCGTGGACGGCGTGGACCTGCTCTACCCGGGCAGCATCGGCCTCAAACAGAACGGGAACGCGCTCGACCTGCGGCTCGGTGCGCTGCAGGAGTGGAAAGGGGGCCGGGCGTTGAGCGCGGTGGTGGTGCACAACCGGTATGCGGCGACCCACAATGCGCTCTACCTCGATGGATTCTGGGATCCCGGCACCCAGCGGTTTTCCCAGCGGCCCCGGGCCGAGGAGAACCTCGACCAGACCAACATCTGGGGCGCGCACCTGGAGTATTCCTTTCCGCTTCGGGCCCCCGGCTGGCGCCTGGGCTGGGTCGCCACCACCAATCTGATGTCGCACCCGAAGATCCCCAACTACGCGATCCAGAACATCCCACGTGACCCGGGCAACTCCGAGGCGTTCAACCTCGGTGTCGGCATTTCCCGATCGGAGCGCGCGTCCACTTTCGCGCTGGACGTGCTCTACGAGCCCATCTGGAGCTACACCTGGGCCGATGCTGCTGCCCCGGTCGAAACCACCCGCGGCATCACGATTCCCGCCGGCGGCAAGACCATCGAGAACCGGTTCCGCTTCTCGAACGCACTCGTCCGCATGGGTCTCGCCCAGGACCTGGCGATGGATCAGGGCACCAAGGGAGTCGGGCTCCAGCTCGGGCTCGCGGTACACCGCATCGACTATTCGCTGGTGCAGAATGACAACGTGCAGGCCACCACACGGCGGCAGCGTGAGGACTGGGTCGAGTGGACTCCCACCTGGGGCCTGAGCCTCCGGTTTCCCGCCTGGGAGGTTCGCTATCGCGGCAGCGTGACCCACGGAACCGGTCGGCCGGGCGTGCGGTCCAGTGGCGACGTGACCTTGGCCAACGTGCCGGGCACCATCCTGGTCGCGCCCAGTGGTCCCCTCACTCTGACCGGCGTGAAGGTGATGACCCATCAGGTGTCCATCTCGTTCCCGTTCCGGGCGGCCCGGTCCGGGAGGAGCGCGGAACCATGACACGGATTCCGCTGGTTCTGGTCCTGGGATTGGCCGCCCTCGCGGGCTGCCAACCGGAAGTCACGACACCCGACCCGCCGCAGCCCGGCATCGATGCCCAGCTGCGAGCCAGTATCGGAAATTGGGGCATCGTCCCGATTGGTGCGATGCCGGCGCAGAACCCGGCCCAGGTCGAGCTCGGTCGGGCGCTCTTTTTCGACAAGATCCTGAGCGGCAACCGGGACGTCGCGTGCGCAACCTGTCACGATGTGTCGGCCGCGCTCGGCGATGGGCGCTCGCTCTCGGTCGGCACCGGCGGCATCGGCGCGTCGGCCCCGCGCCGGCTTGGGCCGGGGCGCCAGTTCACCACCCGGAACGCTCCGTCGCTGCTCAACGCGGGACTGGGCCTGTACACCATGTTCTGGGACCTCCGGCTGACCGGTCGCGAGCAGTTCACCACCACCCCGAGCGTGCCCCTTCCGCTGACCCTTCCCAACCTCCTGGCCGCCCAGGCGATGCTGCCGGTCTTGAGCCGGGGCGAGATGCGCGGCGCCCCGGGCGACGTCGACGTGCTCGGCAATCCCAATGAGCTCGCCCTGCCGGGAGACCAGCAGGCCACCGAGGTGTGGAACGCCATCACGACGCGGCTGGTAGCGGTCAACCAGTACGTGACCATGTTCAATGCCGCGTTTCCGGGGTCCGGACGGATCGGGTTCGATCAGGCCGCCAGCGCGATCGCGGCGTTCCAGATGCAGGAGTTTACCCGCACCCGCTCGCCGTTCGATCGGTATCTCGACCGGGACGACGCGGCCATGACACTGCCGCAAAAACGTGGCGCGTTGCTCTTCTTCGGCAAGGCCCGGTGTGCCTCCTGCCACAACGGGCCGTTCCTCGGCGGCCAGGGCCTTGCCAACGTCGGAGCGCCGCAGATCGGTCCGGGCGGAACCAAACAGCCGCCGCTCGACCTGGGACGGGGAGAGCACGAGAACAACGACTTCTACCGATTTGCGTTCCGGGTGGCGCCGCTCCGCAATGTGGAGCTCACCGCGCCCTATTTTCACAGCGGAGCATATCGCACCCTCGAGGCCGTCGTGCGCCACTACAACGACGTACCGAAGTCGCTCAGCGAGTACGATCCGTCCCAGCTCGATCCGGACGTGCGGGCACTCTATCGCGGTGACCCGGTCACGGT